>JBDRTQ010000031.1:0-3460 GCA_043823885.1 Candidatus Eiseniibacteriota bacterium
GAGGATTCCACGAAGCTGCTCGTCCGCCGGGCGGTCGCACGTTTCTGCGGGGCCGTTGGTGAACGCATTGACGGGGGCTCGACCGGCCGTCTCCTGCTCTACCTCGCCACTGGCTTCGTGATCTCTCGCGCGGTCTACATCGCTGCCGGAGTTCGGTTCGATGCCGCTCCCCTCGGCTTCTTCTGGCAGTACCTGGACCCCGAGCTCGTGAGAAACGACCTTCTGAGGAGCTGTTTCCATCTGCACGGCCAGCCACCGATCTTCAATATGTTCCTAGGGGTCACCCTGAAGCTCGCCGGAGAAAGCTCGACCTCGGTCTTTCAGGGCATCTACCTCGCCTGCAGCTTCGTGCTCTCCGCAGCAGTTCTCTTGCTGCAGATCAGACTGGGGGTGTCGAGGACGGTCGCGTTGGTCCTGGCCACGCTGTTCATGATCAGCCCATCGTGCGTGCTCTACGAGCACTGGTTGTTCTACTCCCTCCCGGCTGCCGTTCTTCTAACGTTGTCCGCCCTGTTCCTGCACGAGTTCCTCAGGAAGAGAAGAACCTGGGCCGTGGTGTGTGTGTTCGTGATGCTACTTCTGCTCGCCGGCATCCGTTGCGGGTTCCACCTCGTGCACATTCCCCTCGTGGCCTCCGCGCTGGTTGTACTGTGCCGGGGAAACAGAAGGAGCATCGTCCTGGCAGCACTGGTACCACTCCTGGCACTGGGACTCCTGAGTTGCCGGAGCCTCGCTCTCTTCGGCAAGTTCGGAGGCGACTCATGGTTGGGAATGAACGTCTGGAGCACCACGGGCAGGAACCTGCCTGTCAGCGTTCGGGAGCAGCTCGTGGAGGACGGGAAACTCTCCCAGCTCTCCCTGATCCAGCCGTTCTCTCCTCTTGCACGCTACCCGGCCGAATACAGAGAGGCGGAAGGCTTCGAGGACGTCGCCGCTCTCAGGCAGACAGAGAAGTCGACCGGGCCCCCCAACCTCAATCACTTGGCGTACATCGCCATTTCCGATGGCTACCTCAGGGATGCGTTGTTCGTGGCGGGGCACCATCCGCGCGCAGTCTGCGTTGGCATCTCGAGGGCCTGGTTCCAGTACTTCGTGTCAAGCGCTGAGGATGCGGCTCTGCTCGTCAACCGAGCCAAGCTAGAACCGATGGTCAATCTCTACGATTACCTGTTCTACGGGAAGATCCCATACAACCTGAGCCGGATCGGCCGATTGCCCATCTACGCGCGTGGGCGTCGGCACTATGTGTATGCCTTCCTACTGCTCGGACTCCCGATCCTGGGCTTCCATGCCGTCCATCTGTCACTCAAGTCGCGTGGCCCGAGGGGAGGGCTCACCTTCAGCCAGCGGATGCTGATCCTGTATCTCTGCTTCAACATCCTCTACGTCGCACTGACCACCAACACGCTCTTGCTGGGGGAGAACAACCGCATCCGATTCATGACCGATCCCTTCTACATCGTGCTGGCCGGGTTGTTTGTGCAGTACTTCCTGATCCCCCGTCTGGCGCATAGGCGTGAGGGACCGCAGCACAGGGTACCTGAGGACGATGTGCTCCAGAAACCCCTGCCCACGAGCGGGAACTCGGCACCGTCACCATAGAAGAGCCCGGTCCATTTGGACCGGGCTCTTCTCACGCGCGGTTCCCGTTCACGGTCCGCCATACGCAGGCGCCCTAGATCGTTGGCAGGGCGCCGAGGCAGAGCCTGAGGTGGTAGCCGGATATCGCGAGGACGATGGCGGTGGGGAAGGCCCTCGGATTGCGGAAGAGGGTCCAGATCAACAGACCCTGGTATCGGAACCTCTCGTTGCCCACGACGCCCAGATAGTACAGGGAGCGGAGGAAGGCCATGATGTGCCAGCCGCGCAACCGCGTCTTCGCCGCCTTCGGTTTGTACTCCCTCAGGAAGGTCCGCAGCCGGGCGTAGTAGACCCTGGGCGAGTAGAGGTCGGTCATCATTCTTCTGTAGCCCTGCTCGAGCGGTTTCACGCCCATGGTGGGCACGATGTTGGTCGTCCCGTTCGCATTGTCACCGGACATGTCGCTTCTTATGCGTCCTTCGCCTCTGAGGCGTTCGTAGAGCCTGGTCCCCGCCGGGGCCTGAAGCATCCCCACCATGGCCGTTGCGATGCCGCTCTCCTGGATGAACGCCGCCAGACGTTCTAAGACCTTCGGCGTGTCGTGGTCGAACCCGACTATGAAGCCACCCTGCACCTGCATGCCGGCCCGCTGGATGCGCCGGACGTCGTTGAGGAGGTCACGGTGCTCGTTCTGTCGCTTGTTGCACTCGGCGAGACTGGCCTCGTCCACGCTCTCTATGCCGACGAACACGGTGTCGAATCCGGCGCGGACCATCAGGTCCATGAGTTTGTCGTCGTCCGCGAGGTTCACGGTTACCTGCGTGCTGAAACCCATGCCCCACTTGCCGGCTCGCCACTCGATGAGAGCCGGCAAGAGCTCCGTCAGGAGCTTCTTCCTGTTCCCGATCAGGTTGTCATCGACAAAACCGACAGTTCCCCTCCAGCCCAGATCATAGAGACCATCGAGTTCTTCCACGACCTGCTCGATGCTCTTGGTGCGAGGGCGATGGCCGAAGAGCTGGGTGACACTGCAGAAGTCACAGTCGTGCGGGCAGCCGCGGGAGTACTGGATGTTTCTGGACGCGTAGTCACGCGACCGTACCAGGTCCCAGCGGGGTGCGGGCGTATCGCTCATGTCGGCGAATTCGCTGGAGCTGTAGACGCGCCGGGCGTCGCCGCGCGCGAAGTCTTCAAGGAAGGGCCGAAGCGTCAGCTCCGCTTCGTTGAGCACGAAGTGGTCGACCTCATCGAAATCATCATGCTCACTTGAGAAGAGCGGGCCGCCGGCGATGACCGTGAGCCCGCCCTGCTTGCACCGCGTGACGATCTGCCGGGCGGAGTCGCGCTGCACGACCATCGCGCTTACAAGAGCGCAGTCGGCCCACGCGATGTCGTCGCCGGTGAGCGTCTGGATGTTGAGGTCAACCAGGCGGAGTTCCCAGTTGTCGGGCAGCATGGCGGCCACGGTCAGAAGCCCAAGCGGCGGAGAGCCGGCCTTCTTGCGAACCAGTTTGAGAGCGTGTTTGAATCCCCAGAACGTATCCGGGAAACGGGGATATATGAGAAGCGCGTTCATGCGGCCTCCCCTTGGCAGGCCAGTCGCCGGTCAGATATCCCAAAGAGACCAGAAGGGAGGTCAGGTCGGAACAGGTTTCCGGAGCGGACGTCCGTGAGGCGTGAGAGCCACTATTTACCTCACATTGGCACCGGTCAGCGGTGATGTCAAGGAGCGTCTCGGGAATCCTCTGGCAGCTCCGCTGGACGCATTCCCCGGGCCACGGAATGCACTGAAGGACTCCGTCTCGAAGTGCGTGCGGGAGTGCGTACGAAAGAAGCGGAGCGCCGTCAGACGCTCCGCTTCTCCTTTGCCAGTCTTGCA
>JBDRTQ010000032.1:0-3793 GCA_043823885.1 Candidatus Eiseniibacteriota bacterium
CGCCGCCCTCCGAGAGCTCGGTCGCGTATCCGTCGGGCAGACGCTCGACCATGGTCTCGGCCTGCACGACCCTGAGCGCCCGGGTCATCGCTTCCCGCGGGATCTCGTCGCGCAGCACCCTCAGGTTGTCCTCGAGCGAGCCCGGGAACAGGTGTATGTCCTGGAGCACCAGGCCTATCTTCTTGCGCCACTCCTTCTGCTGGAACCTGCGGATGTCCTCTCCGTCGAACGTGATCCGTCCCTCTGTCGGTTCGTAGAATCTGAGCAGAAGACTCGTGATGGTCGTCTTTCCGCCACCGGACAACCCGACGAGCGCGACCTTCTGTCCCTTCGGAACCGAGAAGCTCACGCCGTCCAGCGCCCTCGCCCCACCGTCGTACTCGAACGTCACGTTCTCGAACGCTATCTCGTCCCACTGCTCCGGAATGTCCGGAATCGCGTCCGGACGGTCGGCGGTGCGCGACGGCGTGTCGAGGATTCCAAACACGCGGTCGGCGGACGCGAACGCGCGCTGCAGAAAGTTGAGCTGCTCCGAGAACATGATGAGCGGGAAGAAGAGCCTGCGGGTGTACTCGATGAAGAGCACGAGCGTCCCGACGGTCATCGTCACCCCGAAGACACTGCGCGTGCCGATCCAGATGATGACCATGACCGCAGCGATCTCAATAGATGCGAACGCGCCCCAGAACGCGTACTGCCGGAAGTAGACCCGGATCTCCTTCGAGTACTTGTCCTTGTTGAGCTTCGCCAGGTCCATGATGGCCTTGTCGGTGTAACCGAACACCTGGAGCACGGGGATGCCCTGGACGTACTCGGCCAGGAACATCGAGATGCGGGCGTAGAGCTTCCGGACCGTGTGGAAGGCGCGGCGGATGTACTTAAGGAAGAAGTACGTGGCCACCATGATTGGCAGCATCAGCGCGACGATGGACAGCGTCACCTTGACGTCGACGGCGAACATGACACCGAGTGTTCCGGCCAGAAGCACTATGTTCCGAAAGAGCGCTATGGCGAAGTCGGAGAAGAGGTTTCGCAGGCGCTCGACGTCGGCCTCGACTCTGGCCATCAGCCTGCCCGGCGGGTTCTTGTCGAAGTACGCGAGGGAAAGGCCCATCAGGTGCCGGAAGGCCTGTTCACGGAGTTCGGTTATTATCTCGAGACCCACGCGCGAGACCATTATCACCTGGATGTAGGCGACCCACATGCCGATCGCGTAGAGGGACGCGTAGAGAAGTCCCCTCAGGAGCACGCCGGTCTTGTCACCCGACGGGATGTCCGTATCGAGCACGTGCCGGATGATGAGGGGACCGCCCAGCTCGGCGGCGACCGTGACGAAGAGGAGCAGCATGGCGATCGACAGCGTCCGTACGTGCGGACGGAAGAGCGGCAGTATCCGCCTGAGCATCGCACGGAGCGGGATGCTCCTTACGTGCTGCTCGTCCTCGTCGGTCGTCTCGTCGTGCCACCAGGACATCTATGGGCCCTCTCCCCCGTTCCGGCGCGCCAAACGCGAAAACGGCACGCTATCGCCGTGCCGTGCCGATTCTAGCGGCTGAGGACTCAAGATGCAAAGGCTTAGGGCGCTTCCTCCGCCTGCGACCTGGCGTCAAAGGAAGGGCTCCCGCGGTCATCCACGGGAGCCCCGATGCAGCGAGTGGCTCGGGCGTCACGAGGCCGCCCGGCGGTCCTATCCGGCGACCTTGCGTATGTTGTCGCCCGGCACGCGGTCGACGAACAGGTGTCTCGGGTCGATCCCCGCCCGGACCGGCCGCGAGTCGACCACAAGCTCTATCTCGTGTGTACCGCCCGCGAGCTTGTGCTTGTCGAGGTAGAGGAAGGGCTGCTCTCCGTCCGAGCCCTCTTCCCCGTAGACTCCGATCTCTATCCAGTCGTCCTGCGGCACCTCGGTCTCGACCCCGCGCCCGTCTGCCCGCATCTTCCTCGACTGGACGGTCATCGTCACGCGGTACGTGCCGTCTCCGAGGTCCTCGAACGACGCGTCATCCGCGCGGTTGTCGTAGAGCGTGATGGTCTCGATCATATCCTCGATGAGATAGGCGTACTCGTCGGGCGTGACCTCGCGGAGCGTCTCGACGAGGTCGAGCACGTTCGGGTAAGGAGGCCCGACGTACCGGTTCCGCTCGATGTAGCCCCTGAGCGCGGCGTTCAGGCGTTCCTCGCCTATGTAGTCCCTCAGCGCATACGTGACCAGGCTGCCCTTCTGGTAGTAAAGGTAGCCCTGCTCGTCCGCGAGCATGATGGGCGGCTCCTCCTTGCGCTCCTGCGACCTTCCCCTCAGGTAGCGGTCCAGTTCGTACGAAAGGAACTTCTCCATCTTCTCGGGCCCGTAGTCCTGTTCCATCACCATGAGCGCCGAGTACTGCGAGAAGCTCTCCTCCATGAACGTCGCGCCCTTGACCCACGCCGCGCAGACTTGGTGCCCCCACCACTGGTGCGCTACCTCGTGCGCCGTGATGTAGTAGACCATGTCGAGGTTCTCTTCGTCTCTGAGGTCGTTGACGAAGTGCGCGCCCTCCGAGTAAGGGATGATGGTCGAGAACGACTGCGCGAACCTCTGGTAACGCGGGAACTCGACGATGCGGACCTGGCGGTGCTGGTACGGTCCGTAGGCCTCCGTGTAGTACTCGAGCGAGTTCTTCACCGACTCCAGCATCCGGTCGACGTTCCACTCATGCCCCGGATGGTGGTAGACGGCGATCTCAACATCGTTCCATTGTTCGCGCGCGACGGCGTAGCGCCCCGACATGAACGGGTAGAAGTGCAGCGTCGGCTCGTCCATCACGTAGTGGAAGTAGCGCCGGCCACCCTCTTCCCACTCGCTCTCCAGGTAGCCGACCGTAAGCGCCGTCTGGTCGGCGCTCGTTGACAGAGTGGCCTCGAAGGTCACCCAATCGGCGTCTGACGTCATGGTGTTGGCGAGCCCAATCGGATCATCGGGCGACCTCCACTCCTCCTGCGGAGGAAGATCGTGCTTCTTCCGCTCGTGCTCCGTCTGTAGCTCCAGGCTGTTGGAGTAGCCTATGTGAGGCACGACGTGCTCGGTCGCAAGGAACGTCCCGTTCGCGGCCACGCGCGTGTTTGAGTATCCGTTGACGAACCCGCGGTTGGCGATGGACCCGTCGTAGGAGAGCGCCATCCCCTCCCCCGGTTCCAGCGGCTCGGGAAGCCGGTAGATGCGGTAGCCGAACTCCTCGTCGTTGAGCGTGAGCGACTCATCCGGCAGGCTCACCCTCGTCAGCTCCAGATGCTGCTCGGAGAGCAGATGCAGCTCCTCGATGACCCCGTCGGTCCTGTTGATGAGTTTCAGCTCGCCGTGAACCTCCACTCTGCGCTCGTCCGGGAACATGTCCACGGCCAGCCTGACATCGGCGATGCGAGGTTGCGGAAGCCCCTCGTACTGCTTGTAGCGCTGCTCGTAGAGCGCCGACATCCTGCTCTCGATCTTGGAGTCCATGTAGGTGTTCAGGACGTTCGTGTTGTAGAAGATCCACCCCCCGGTGGCGACAGCGGCCAGCACGACGGTCACGAGCGCGGCCATGAGCAGCGGGGTCGACCGTCGTCGAGCCTCCCTCCACCTCATCATCCCGCGCACGTCCGTGCCGCGCACCCAGAAGAAGATGGACGAAACCACCAGCACACCTGCCACCAGGACCCAGTAGAGACTGAACCAGAAGAGCGGGGCCACATAGTGACCGTAGCCGTTCATGTCGGAGTACGTGGCCGTCGGCAGCTCGGCGTACATCACGAGATTGTGCTCAAGGCCGATAACGTA
>JBDRTQ010000033.1:0-2966 GCA_043823885.1 Candidatus Eiseniibacteriota bacterium
GACCTGTCCGAGCAGCTGGAGGAGGTTGACGCCGACGACTCGCTCGCTCCTTCCGACAAGGCGACGCGCAAGAACAACCTGCACCTGGACTACGCGCAGACGAGCGAGCGCATCCACAACGTGGGCGCGCTCCTCAAGGCGTACTCGGTCTTCGAGAAGAACGTCGACTACGTTGTGCAGGACGGGAAGGTATTGATCGTCGACGAGTTCACCGGCAGGCTGATGGCGGGGCGTCGCTGGTCCGACGGCCTTCACCAGGCGGTCGAGGCCAAAGAGGGCGTGACGATCGAGCGCGAGACACAGACGCTCGCTACCATCACGCTCCAGAACTTCTTCAGGATGTACGACAAGCTCGCGGGCATGACCGGAACGGCCGAGACGGAAGAGAACGAGTTCGTAGAGATATACAAACTGCCCGTCTACGTGGCGCCAACGAACGAGCCCATTCGAAGGGTGGATTACGACGACCTCATCTACAAGACGAGGCGTGAGAAGTTCGCGGCCGTCATCGATGAGATAGAGCGCATCCACGAACGGAAGCAGCCGATGCTCGTCGGCACGGTCTCGGTCGAGGTATCCGAGGTGATATCGCGCCTGCTGAAGGGCAAGCGCATACCCCACAGCGTCCTCAATGCGAAGCACCACGAGAACGAGGCCCAGATCGTGATGGGGGCCGGGCAGGCCGGGGCGGTGACCATCGCGACCAACATGGCCGGCCGCGGAACCGACATCAAGCTCGGAGAGGGAGTCCTCAGGTGCGCGAAGTGCTGTCTCAAGTGCGAGGACAAGGACTGCGCCAACTGCGAGAACGGGCGGGACGCCGCGACCGCGGACCTCACCAGACAGTGCCTGGAGGACATGCCGTGCGGTCTCCGGATCATCGGCACGGAACGTCACGACTCCAGGCGCATCGACCGGCAGCTCCGAGGCAGGAGCGGGCGTCAGGGCGACCCCGGCTCGTCGCAGTTCTTCATCGCGCTGGAGGACGACCTCATGCGGCTGTTCGGGTCCGAGCGCATCGCCAAGGTCATGACGACCCTCGGCGTCCAGGAGGGCGAGGTCATCATGCATCCGATGGTGACGAAGGCCCTCGAGCGCGCCCAGAAACGCGTTGAAACGCACAACTTCGATATCAGAAAGCACTTGCTCGAGTACGACGACGTTCTCAACCAGCAGCGCGGGGTCATCTACTCACAGCGTCTCAACATTCTCTCCGGGGGAGACCTCAGAGAGGAGATCGCTGACATCTTCGATGACGTCGTCGACCGGATCACCGCCGCCCGCACCGACACGAGCGACATCTCGGAAAGCTGGGACTTCGGTGGCCTCAACGAGGACATGAGAAGAGCATTCCTCATCGACGTCGACTTCTCCAAGGCCGACGTGACCGGCATTACGCTTCCCGCGCTGAGGGATAATCTCAAGAGGGCAGCGACGCTCGCGTACCAGCGCAGGGAAGAACAACTCACTCCGGAGATCATGCGCCGACTCGAGCGGCTCGTCTTCCTCCAGGTAGTGGACAAGCACTGGCGCGACCATCTCTACGAGCTCGACCGGCTGCGCGAGGGCATCGGCCTCCGGGCGTACGGACAGAAGAATCCGCTCCTGGAGTACAAGGCCGAGGCCTTCGACATGTTCATGGCCATGATCGAGTCGATCCAGGAGGAGTCGGTGCAGCTGCTGTTCCGGGCGCAGATAACGGCGCCTCCGGAGCAGACCAGCCGTGTCACCGAAGGACGCGCCTTCCATCCCGACGCGCGGGCGGCCTCGAAGGCCCCACCACCGTCCCCGACGTCGACTACGCCGGCTCCGCAGTTCGGTTCCGACGCTCCCGGGAGAGGGCAGTCGCCCGGAGGGCTTCCGCTGCCCCCGGCCAGACGGGCCGGAACCACGGGAGCGGACGGCGGAGGGGGTGCCAGGAGAGACCCGGTCAAGGTGGAGAAGACGGCCGGGAGAAACGACCCGTGCCCGTGCGGCAGCGGCAAGAAATTCAAGAAGTGCTGCGGGCGTGACAGCTGACCTGTCGGAGAGCAAATGGGTAAGTCATTAGTCATAGTCGAGTCGAAGGCGAAGGCCAAGACGATCAACAAGATCCTGGGCCGTAACTTCACGGTCAAGGCCTCGATCGGGCACGTGCGCGACCTCCCGAAGAAGCTCGGCATCGACACGGAGAACGGGTTCAAGCCGACGTACGTGACCATCCGCGGCAAGGGCAAGGTCCTGAAGGAACTCAGGGAGGCCGCCGGCAAGTCCGACATGGTCTATCTCGCGTCAGACTTCGACCGGGAGGGCGAGGCCATCGCCTGGCACATCGCCGAACTCCTCAAGCTGCCAGAAGACAGGGTGCGGCGCGTGGTCTTCAACGAGATAACGAAACGCGCGATCCTGTCCGCGATGGAGCACCCCGGCGAGATCGACATGGACAAGGTGGACGCGCAGCAGGCCCGCCGTGTGCTCGACAGGCTCGTCGGATACGAAGTGAGTCCGGTGCTCTGGAAGACCATCTACTACGGACTGTCGGCCGGGCGCGTGCAGTCGGTAGCGCTCCGACTCATCTGTGAGCGCGAGGACGAGATCGACGCGTTCGTCGCGGAGGAGTACTGGACGATCGATGCCGTCTTCGTCACCGGGAGCGGCGCCGAGATGGAGGGACGGCTCGATCGCATCGACGGCAAGAAGGTGCGTATCGCGGACGGCGAGAGAGCACACGGGATCGTCGCGCTGCTCTCGGGCAAGGACTTCCATGTAGCGAGCCTCAACCAGAGGACGCGCAAGGTCAATCCGCTCCCGCCGTTCATCACCAGCACGCTCCAGCGCGACGCGGCCAACAGGCTGAGATTCACGTCCAAGAAGACCATGATGCTCGCGCAGCAGCTCTACGAGGGACTCGCCATCGGCGGCGAGAACATCGGGCTCATCACCTACATTAGAACCGATTCCACGCGCATGGCCTGAGAGGCCGTGGG
>JBDRTQ010000034.1:0-5883 GCA_043823885.1 Candidatus Eiseniibacteriota bacterium
CTCCTTCCAGGCAGCCAGCGGGGCGATCTCGTCCGTGAAGCTGTCGTAGGCAACGATGAGGTAGCCTATCGGCAGCGGGATGTCGTATCTAGAGACGAACGCGGCGTGGTTGACGAACATGTCGGCGGCCACCTGCGCGTAGCGGCCGTTGGAGTACCGGTCCAGCACGCGCCTGGTCTCCGCGAGGTCGGCTTCGGGAAACTCGATCGTGACCTCGATGCTGGTCGCGTACTCCACCTCTCCCCGAGCCGGGTTGTACCGCACCGGATTCACTTCCAGCTGGGCGAAGCGGTGTCCGCGCATCGTCTGTATGTCGCTCAGGCGAGCCGGCTCGTCGGGCCCGAAGCTGTCGCGCGTGTAGAAGTCGTCGGAGAGTTCGAACGGCGCCGACTCCAGGGCCCCGGGGATCTTCTCGACGGGCGCCTGGACGGGGATCAGGGCGTGCCGCACACCGAGAGCGGCCAGAGTGCTGCTGCGATAGTCGGACCAGGTTACGGTGAGAACGGGGGCCGCGCCGTATGGGATCTCGACCAGTTCGCGGACGACGGGCAGTAGCGCCTCGCCCACAACCGCGGTCGGTCCTGCGCCGTCCAGCGTGAGCCGGGTGAAGGTCCCGTTGCTCGTCACGACCTCTTCCGCGTGGACGCCGGGCACGTTGACACTCAGAACGAGCCGGCTCATGTCCGACTCGACCACGGACACCGTTGCCGCCTCGTCTCCGAGACCGTCAAACGGGATCCAGCTCTCGGCGGCGCAGGCGACCTGCGCCGACATCAGTACAACGGCAAGAACGACCAGCGAGCGCACCAGTCCCATGGTCTGACTCCCCCCTCATGCAGGTGACACTGAGCAGCCTATCGCTATTATCCCGATTATTCTATGATATCACATTTCCGCTAGTATGTCAATTAGCCGCCGGAGCGATGTCGCCGGAGCGAGAGCCCGGGGCGGCCTCCACTGGCAGAACCGAATTGTCCAGACTCTCACCGCCCCGCGAGCAGCCTTCTGGCGGCCGCGAGTGACCTCTGAAGGGCTTCCCTGGACGGCCCGACATCCACTACCTCCCAGGGGAAGACCTCGTCGTCCGCGCGCTCTCTGCCCAGCACGGCGTCGGCATCGACACCGCTCCGTTTGAGCGCCGCCTTCCAGGGAATCCGCTCGATGGCCGCGAGCCTGATGGCCTCCGACAGCTCGCGCCCGCCGCGAGCGAGCACTCCCTCCCTCCTGGCCTCCCGGGTGCCCGTGCCCGAGAACTCCATTCGGGGCCGGCCGGCGAACGCCTTCCGGAGGAACGACATACTGGCACGCAGACCGGCCTCGTCCGCCATCGGCAGCCACTGGAACGCGGTCCTCGGCTTCGGAACGAAGGCCGAGACGCTGACGGTGACCCTCGCGTCCGGGCGCGCGTCGACGAAGCACGAGCGGACCGCTCTGGCCAGCTCCGGGATGGCCTCGATGTCCTCCTCGCGCTCTCCGGGAACGCCGATCATGAAGTAGAGCTTGAGCGTTCGGATGCCGGCATCGGCCATGGTCCGGACGGCCGACAGCAGCTGCGCGTCGGTGACGGGCTTGCCGATGACCCTCCGCAGGTCTTCCGAGCCGGTCTCCGGAGCCACCGTCGCCGTCCTGACGCCGCAGGCGCTCAAAAGCCGCGCGACCTCCGGTGTGAGGGCGTCTGCCCGGAGCGAGCTGACGTTGACCTCCACACCCAGGCGCAGCGCCCCCCTCAGAATCTCCCCGGCTTCGGGGTGGTCCAGAAGCGCCGCGGTGACGAGCCCCACCCTCGTCGTCGAATCCAGAGCAGCCTCCATCGCGCCGAGCACCTCCGAGGCGGGACGCCACACGCGCGGGGTCAGAACGCTCCCCGCAGCGCAGAAGCGACACCCGCGGGAGCATCCGCGCGAAACCTCGAGCAGGAGCATGTCGCTGAAGAAGGCACCGTTCGACAAGACGACGCTCGCGGCCATCCGGGACAGGCCCGTGGCGGCGCGGACCGGCAGCGGGGCGCCTCCCTCGGCCCGGAACCCGGCTATGCGCCCGGCCCCGTCCCGCTCCACCTCGTAGAGCGAGGGAACGTATGCTCCCTCGACGCCCGCGAGAGCCCGAAGCCGCTCCGCCCGTGGCCGGCCGGCGGATGCGCGGACGTTCGCCAGGAACGGGCCCACCAGACCCTCCGCCTCCCCGACCAGCACCGTGTCCATGAAGGGCGCAACGGGCTCCGGGTTCAGATAGGCGCACACACCCCCCATGACGACTAGCGGGTCGGAGGGCTCGCGGTCGGACGCCAGGAGCGGGATCCCGCCCGAGTCGAGCATGGCGGCCATGTTCAGAAGGTCGTCCTCGAACGAGATCGAGAAGGCGACTACGTCGAAGTCGGAGAGCGGCGTGCCGGTCTCGAGAGACCTGCCCGCCTGGGCCGCATCCGGTTCCAGGAACGCCCTCTCACAAACAACATCGGGCTCCGAGAGAAGGAGCCCGAGAACGGACTGGAAGCCGAGGTTGCTCATGCCGAGCGAGTATGACGAGGGATAGCAGAGGGCGACGGAGAGACCGCCCGGACGGCGGTGCGATCGAGTGGGCCGCTCGGACAGCCAGGTTTCACCGTGTTCGGGCTCACCGTGGCCGCCCCTGACCCCACGACCGCGCCGCCGCATCAGGCGTGCATCTTCCGCAGCTCGCGGTGACTGGGAGTCCAGTCGGTGAGCTGAGCCCTGGCGATAGGATTGCGCGGGTCGAGTTCAAGGATCTCCCGGAGTTGCGCGTCCGCTTCTTCGCTCCTGTCGACGCGACGGTACGTGAGCCCCAGGGTCAGACGCGCTTCAATGTAGTTCGTGTTTATCTCCACGGCCTTCTCCAGCTCGGAGATGGCCTCGTTGTAGCGCTCGCTGACGATGTAGCGGTCTGCCAGCGCGCGGTGCAGGTCGGCGTAGCCGGGCTTGAGACTGAGCGCCTTCTCCAGGTGCTCGATCGCCTCGTCCTCCTTGTCGAGACAGGCCTTGACCCTGCCGAGATGCGCGTGCGCCTCGCTGTAGTCCGGGTTGATGGTGACGGCCTCCTCGAGTTCGCGCTCGGCCTCCTCGAACCTGGACCTGGCGATGTATGCGACGCCCAGGCCGCAATGCAGGTCCGCGTAGGAGGGGTTCTGCAAGAGAGCCACGGTGTAGCGCTCGATGGCTGCGTCGTAGTCGCCGCTCTCCAGCATGATGTCCGCGGACTCGCCGGGCATCCCGGCCCAGAACCGCGGGTCCTCGAAGGCTACCTTGAATGCTTGAACGGCCTCGTCGGTATGCCCACGCGAGAGATTCGTCATGCCCAGGTAGTAGTGCGCGAGCGCATAGCTCGGGCACGACTTCGTGACCTGACAGAGCTCCGCACTCGACTCGTCGAACATCCCACGTTTGAAGTACGCGATGCCCAGATAGCACCTGAGATCCCAGTAGTCTGGTCTTATCTCGACGCCACGCTTGAGGCTCTCACAAGCCTCCCTGTATTTCCCGAGCTTCAGGCTGTAGATGCCGTGATAGAAGAACGCGTCGATATAGCTCGGATTGATATCGAGAGCCTCCTGCAGCTGCCCGATGGCGTCCTCGAACCGCTCCGCCTCCCCGTACGCGATGGCCAGCCTGCAGCGGATGTCCGGGTAGTGAGGCTTGAGACGCACGGCCTCCTCGAACCCCGTGATCGCCTCGTCGGTCCGACCGGCGTTGTACGCGCTGATGGAGTCGTTGATCAGGGTCCGGAACTCCTCCCTGGCCACCGTCGCACCCATCAGCTCCTTGTACGGGGGCTGGAGGACCTTCTCGCAGACCTCCGACAGATGCATCGTGTCGGGCATGGGAAGGGACAGACCGAATCTCGTCGCCTTCTCGAACGCACGCGTCGCCTCGTCGTTGCGCCCGGCCTCTGACAGCGCGATCGCGAGCTGGCAGTAGGCTTCCATATACTCTGGATTGATCTCGACGGCCTTGGTCAGGGACTCGATCGCCCTGTCGTGAAGTCCCTTCTTCTCGTAGATGACACCAAGGTGGTAGTGCAGGTCCGGATAGCGGGCGTTCTCCTCCACCGCCTTCACGAACTGCTCCTCCGCCCGATCGAGATCCCCCTGCTTGTAGAACGCAAACCCAAGGTGAGCGTGCGTCTCCGCGGCATAGAAGAGCCCGAGCTGGTAGTACGGGTCCGACTTGTCCTTGATGGTGGCTATGACCGCCTCGAACTTCACGACGGCCTTGTCGTAGTCACCGCGGTTGTAGTGCTCTATCCCCTCGTTGTACTCGTCGTTCTCGCCCAGTCCGAAGAGCTTGGTGAACAGGGACATGGGCACCTCCTTCCACTCGGAGCGACCCCTCTCGAGTCGGTCCGCTCGGCGCTAGTCCATCTGTCTGCGCAGGAATGTCGGTATCTCCAGCTCCCGTCGGGAGCTCTTGCGTGGTTCCTTCGCGTACATCCCGCCGCCCTGCGCGGGCGGCGGCGGATCCTGGCGCGGGCGCTCGACCGTCCTCGTGACGGGCTGGCGCGGCGTCAGTCTCGCGGGCCCGAGCCTCTTCTCCCTCGGCCGCTCCCGCTCCGCCGTCTGCTTGGCTCCGCGTATGCCGGTCGCGATGACCGTGATCATCACCTGGTCCTTGAGCTCATCGTCGACGACGGCGCCGAAGATCATGTTCGTCTCGACGCCGATGGCGTCGTTGATGATCATGGCAGCTTCGTTGATCTCATGAAGCGTGAGATCGGGGCCGCCCGTGACGTTGACAAGCACGCCGCCCGCCCCGGCGATACTGGCGTCCTCGAGAAGCGGGCTGGAGATGGCCTGCTGCGCCGCCTCCACCGCCCTGTTCTTCCCAGCGGAGATGCCCGTACCCATCACCGCGTCGCCCATCTCCGTCATCACTGACTTCACGTCAGCGAAGTCCAGATTGACGAGTCCGGGGACCGTGATGAGATCTGAGACGCCCCGCGTCGCTCTCAGGAGCACGTCGTCGGCGATGCGGAAGGCCTCGCGGATGGGCGTGTTCTTGCTCGCGACCGCAAGCAGGCGCTGATTGGGTATGACGATGGCCGTGTCGACCTCCTGCTTCATCAGACGGAGTCCCTCGACGGCCTGACGCATGCGGTACTGCCCCTCGAACATGAAGGGCTTCGTCGCCACCGCAACGACCAGCGCTCCCATCTGCCTGGCCATCTTCGCTACGGTCGGGCCGGCTCCCGTGCCGGTGCCGCCACCCATGCCCGCAGCGATGAAGACCATGTCGGCGCCCCTGATGACTTCGGCGATCTTCTCCGCGTCTTCTTCGGCCGCCTTGCGGCCGACCTCAGGGTTTCCGCCGGAGCCAAGCCCGTGCGTCAGCTTGGTACCGATCTGGACCTGGTTCTGCGCGAGCGAACACGTCAGCGACTGAGCGTCGGTGTTTATCGCAACGAAGTCCACGCCACTGAATCCCGACTCGATCATCCGGTTGATGGCGTTTCCTCCGGCGCCTCCGACACCCACCACTTTGATCATCGCGCTCATGTCCGGCTCGAAGTCGAACTGGAGCTTCGTCCCGCCCGCCTCCTGCGAGCTCCGGTTCTTCTTCCCCGCGGACTTCTTCGTGGCGCTCACCTTCTTCTTCGTCATTCGTTCGCCCTCTCCTAAAGCAGGCTGTCTACCCACTGACGTACCTTATGGACTTTGTCTACGAACGGCTTGTCCGGACGCGGCCGTGTTGCGGCCGGGTCGGCAGCCGACATTATGATTCCAATAGCGGCCGCGTGTGCCGGATCGACGATCGCGTCGAAACGCCCGGAGACACGGTCCGGCAACCCGATGCGGGCGCCGACACCGAAGACCTCCTCGGCCAGGACCGTCACACCCCGCAGCTTCGCACCGCCGCCCGTCAGCACGACTCC
>JBDRTQ010000035.1:0-5912 GCA_043823885.1 Candidatus Eiseniibacteriota bacterium
AACAGAACGCTCGTCGGGGGAGGACCCTTTCGGACGTACTGCTTCTACGAACCGTCACAGGGACGCGTCTACCTGGTGGACGTCAGCCTGTTCGCGCCCGGCTTCGACAAGACGGCGCTCATGCGAAACCTCGACGCGATCGCGCACACGTTCACCGTGGCAGGGTGATGGCTTCCGGACGCGACGCTGGGAGGAACAGGGTCCGGCGGGGCTTTCAACTTGACATACGGTACACGCTCTGATAACTTCGCCCTGCCTTTGCTTTGCTAACATCAACTCTGCCGCACTGCGGCAGGGCGCGGGAGACACCGCGAATGGCCCCTCTGTCTGTTGATTTCACCGACAGGATCAGCGAGCTCGAGTCCGAGCTGACCCACAAGCCCTCTGCAGGGGTGTTTGCACCACTTGCGGAGGCCTACCGGCTGTCAGGGAGGCTCGAGAGAGCGCTCGAGACGGCCCGGCGGGGCGTCGAGGCGCACCCGGACCACCTGGGAATACGCATCGTACTCGCGAGGGCCATCGCCGACTCCGAAGGACACGCGCAGGCGTTGCGGGCCTACGAGGAGGTACTCGCGCGCGACGCCGGCAATCTGGAGGCACGGGCCTTCGTGGACGCTGCTCCAGAGGTGGTGGAGGCGCCGGCCCGGGAAGAAGCGTGCTCGCCTCCTGCCGGCAGGATGTGGTCCCCGGCTCTCGATGGCGGCGCGGAACCCATCCATCGGACGGGCGCCGGCTCTCTCTCCGAAGAACTCGCGCATCTCGCTGACCTGTTCGTGCCCGCCGACGCGGACTCGGACGCGCCGTCGCTCGGCCCATCGAGCATAGCGACGCTCACGCTCGCGGAGATATATTCTCGACAGGGGCTGTACGGCAGGGCCGCGGAGGTCTGCGAGCACATACTGGAACGCGAACCAGACAACGAAAGGGCGAGATCGGCCCTGGAGGAGTACAGGAGTCACCCGGCAACTGTGTAGGACCACCCGGTCCACTGGGAGGCCGACCGGCCGGAGTGCTCTCAGTTGCTGCGGAGGGCCGCCGCGTGGGGGGAAGCCTCTCCGCCTGAAGACCCCATCGTTCTGCGCGTCCCGGCGATCGAAAACCACTCCCGATCGCCGGGGCGTGCCTGAATTCGGGGCTTTTCGGACAGGAACATACGTGTTGACGGGGCGCAACGCGGGATTGTATCCTGCGTCAGTTGCGCCGGAAGCGGCTATTCTGTGACCCACACCTTGAGAGTTGCATGGCTACGAGCAATGACTTCTACAACGGCATGGTCATCCGGAAGGACGGCAAGCTCTTCGCGATAGTCGAATTCCTTCACGTCAAGCCCGGCAAGGGCGGGGCGTTCGTAAGGAGCAAGCTCAAGGAAGTGAAGTCGGGACGCGTTCTCGATGTCACGTGGAGGGCCGGCGAGAAGGTGGAAGACGTGCGCCTGGAACGACGCAAGGCGCAGTTCCTCTACAAGGACGACGAGTTCCACTTCATGAAGTTGGACGACTACGACCAGCTCTCGCTGACGGCCGAAGCCATCGGCGGGGACAAAGCCCAATTTTTGAAGGATGGGCTGGAAATCGAGATACTCTTCGACGGCGACACACCCGTCATCGTCGAGTTGCCCAACTTCGTTGAGCTGACGGTTGTTGCGACGGATCCCGGAGTCAAGGGAGACACTGTCTCCGGAGGCTCCAAGCCGGCGACCCTCGAGACCGGGGCGGTCGTGCAGGTTCCCCTGTTCGTTGAAGAGGGCGAGCGGCTCAAGATCGACACGCGCACGGGATCCTACGTTTCGCGTGTATGAGCGACGCACGCACGCTTCACCCGGAGGTCAGATGGACAGGAAGAAGATCGAGGAGCTCATCAGGCTGGTGGAAGAGAGTGACATCAGCGAACTGACCGTGTCGGGTCCGTTGAGTTCCGTGAAGATAGTGAAGGAGGCTCCGCACGTGGTGGCGCCCGCTGTGGCCGCACATGCTCCGCCCGCCAGGGCAGAACCCGCAGCGCCGTCCGACGACTCGGGTGAGGAAGCGTCCGACACCGACCGCGACTCCGGGCTCGTCCCGATAGAGTCGCCGATGGTCGGGACGTTCTACGAGTCGCCGTCTCCGGACTCGCCTCCGTACGTCCGGCAGGGCGATCGCGTGAGCAGCGGACAGGTCGTCTGTGTCGTCGAAGCAATGAAGCTGATGAACGAAATAGAATCTGAGGTCAGCGGTACCATCGTGCGCGTCGCGGCAGAGAACGCCAAGGCCGTCGAGTTCGGGCAGACACTCTTCATGGTCGAGCCCGACTGACACCTCGACAAATGCCTGAGAGGGAGCTGACATGTTCGCCAAGGTGCTCGTGGCCAACAGAGGTGAGATCGCGCTACGCGTGATGCGTGCCTGCAAGGAGTTGGACATCCCCACGGTCGCCATCCACTCCGAGGCAGACGAAGACTCGCTTCATGTGAAGTTCGCGGACGAGGCCGTCTGCGTGGGACCGGCGCACGGTGGCCTGAGCTATCTCGACGTCAAAGCGATCATCTCGGCCTGCGAGGTGACGGGCGCTGACGCGCTGCACCCGGGATACGGCTTTCTCGCCGAGAACGCCGATTTCGCCGAGATGTGCCAGGCGCATGACGTCACATTCATCGGACCGACAGCGGACATGATGCGAAAGCTGGGGAACAAGGCCGAGGCGCGCGCCCTGATGTCGGCAGCGGGTGTCCCCGTGATCCCCGGCAGTGAGGGCGCCGTCGCGGACGCCAAGGAGGGGGCCAGAGTCGCAGCATCCGTCGGCTACCCGGTGATGATCAAGGCATCGGCCGGCGGGGGCGGCAAGGGCATGCGGGCGGCCGCGGACGCGTCCGAGTTCGGGGCGAACTTCGTGATGGCAAGAACCGAGGCAGAGGCCGCCTTCGGTAACGGCGAGATATACATCGAGAAGCTCCTTCTGGAACCTCGCCACATCGAGTTACAGGTGCTGGGCGACACCCACGGCACCATCGTGCACCTCGGAGAGAGGGACTGCTCGATCCAGCGCCGGCACCAGAAGCTGATAGAGGAGTCTCCGTCGCCGGCGGTCACGCCCGAGCTGCGTGCACGGATGGGAGAGGCCGCCGTACGCGGCGCCAGGAGCGCGCGATACATCAGCGCCGGCACCGTGGAGTTTCTTCTGGACGCGCGCGGTGACTTCTACTTCATGGAGATGAACACGCGCATCCAGGTCGAGCATCCCGTCACGGAACTCGTGACCGGCGTCGACCTCGTGAAGGAGCAGATCAGGATCGCGGCGGGCGAACGCATCAGCGTCGAGCAGGGAAAGCTGGGGCTCAGAGGCCACGCGATAGAGTGCCGCATCAACGCGGAGGACCCCGAGAGGAACTTCGCTCCCTGTCCCGGGACGGTCACGGAGTTCTATGTGCCAGGCGGTCCGGGGATCAGAGTCGATACACACGTTTTCGGCGGGTACGTGATCCCTCCGCACTACGACTCGATGATCGCCAAGCTCCTTGCACACGGAAACACTAGAGAAGAGGCCATCGCACGCATGCGACGCGCACTGAACGAGTTCGTTATCGAGGGCGTCGCGACGACGATACCCTTTCACGTTGAGATGATGAATGACCCCGACTTCCGTGCCGGCACCTTCGACACCGGCACGCTCGAGCGCAAAAAAAAAGTCCATGAGGAGCTGGTCGCAGCAGCCTAGCTATGGAACTCAGCCTCTACACGCGTCCAAGTGACTTCTCCGAGTCCGAATCCAAGGGCAAGTGCGTCGTCGTCATAGACGTTCTGCGCGCTTCCAGTACGATCGTCCAAGCCTGTGAGAACGGCGTCGAGCGCATCATACCGGTGGCTTCCGTCGAGGACGCCACGAAGCTCGTGTCAACGCTCGACCGCAAGAAGACCCTGCTCGGCGGCGAGCGCGAAGGGATCAAGATCGACGGCTTCGACCTGGGCAACTCGCCTCTCGAATACACCAGCAAGGTGGTCAGCGGAAAGACACTCATCTTCTCCACCTCGAACGGAACGATCGCCATCACGAGGAGCGCTCCGGCGAGAGAGGTCGTGCTGGGCTGCTTCCTGAACCTGGCCGCCGTTGCGACACACGTCATATCGTGCCGCGCCAAGAAGGTCGCGCTGCTCTGCGCGGGAAATCTCGGACAGCTGTCGCTCGAGGATCTGGTCTGCGGCGGACATCTGGTCGACCGCATCGTGATGGGCACGCGGGGCAGGACCGCGCTCAACGACGGAGCGGTCGCGGCCAGAGCGCTGGCCAACGCCCTCGGAGACGTTGGAGAGGTCGTCAGAAGCTCGTCCCACGGTCTCCGTCTTGCGGAACTCGGATTCGAGGGTGACCTTGAGTTCTGCTCGCAGGTAGACAGGTACGGAACCGCTCCCGTGGTCGTTGACGGGAGAATCTCCCTACAGAACCCCCACCGTCGCTAGACGGTTGCTCTCGGCCCGGGACGGACGCCTACCAGCGCGCGCGGCGCGAATCAGGCGTACCCGGGTCAGCCGACAGGAAGCGCGGTCGAGTGCGGGTGACAACGGACGCGCAACGAACGGGAGGACCTGACACGTGGGACTCTTCGACCACATGACGGATGACAGGCGGCGCCAGCTGGTCGGCGTGCTGCTGCTTTTTCTTGGCCTGCTCGTCGGAGTGAGCCTGGCCACCCACGTGTACTTCTCGCTGTCGGACGACCTGGGCCCCGAGATCTGGACCACTCAGCTGGGGCTGCAGAATCGCCAGGTGTCCGGATGGATGTTCGACCTCCTCGGCCTGTGCGCCTGGGTGGCGCCGCTTCTCCTCGTGATGTGGGGGTGGAACCGGATAGCCGACGGAGACCCGGGGCCACTGGCTCTCAAGAGCGTGTTCCTTCTGGCGGTCTCGATGATCGTCGTCGCGCTCATCTATACGGTCGGAGGGGGGCGGACCGCGAACGTCACGGGCGTGGCCGGCGCCCTGATAGCCGACCTGGGCATCCGCCACATCGGCCGACTTGGCACCTTCCTCGCCGGGGCCGGGGGCATAGTGATAATCACGCTTCTGACCACCGAATTCGACATCGACATGCTCACGGCACCGTTCATCGCTATTGGCGGTTGGCTGGCAAGCGTGGGTGAGTCCGCGCGCGATCGGGTCGTGTCGCTGGCGGACCGCGAACCCAGAGAAGGCAACCGGCCGGCGCGAAAGACACGGAGCGCGTCGAGCCGTGAGAACGCCCGACCGCGGAAGCGGCCTGGGAAAGAGGGTGTGGTCGAGGAGACTGCCGGGTCGCTCAGAGCGGCTGCGAAGACCGAGCGTGAGCAGGAAGAGGGGATGAAGCCTCGCCGCCGCGCTCCGTCGGTACCGAAGATCATGGAGGCGAAGCGGCCAACCGCACAGAAGCGCGCGCCGAAACGGGTGCTCGTGCCAGGCGACTTCCGCCTGCCTCCTCTGTCGCTGCTGGACGATCCCCCCAGCAAGATCCCCAACCAGGTGTCGCGGGAGGAACTGCTTGCCAGATCGAGGCTACTCGAGGAGAAGCTAGCCGACTTCGACGTGGAAGCCACCGTGGTCCAGGTGCATCCCGGGCCGATCATCACAAGATTCGAGATCGAGCCGGCCAGGGGGGTCAAGGTCAGCAGGATCGCGAATCTTCAGGACGACCTGGCGCTGGCCATGAAGGCGACGGCCATCAGGATCATCGCGCCGATCCCCGGCAGGGGGGCGGTGGGCATAGAGATCCCGAACGAGCACCCCGCGGTCGTGTACCTCAAGGACACGCTCGCGTCGGACGCCTTCCAGAACCTCAAGAGCGAGATACCGCTTGCCCTCGGCAAGGACACGACGGGCCGCGTCGCCTGCGCCGACCTGGCGAAGATGCCGCATCTGCTCGTGGCGGGCGCCACCGGCTCCGGCAAGAGCATCTGCCTGAACGCGCT
>JBDRTQ010000036.1:0-8872 GCA_043823885.1 Candidatus Eiseniibacteriota bacterium
CGCCCTTCCGGCGGTCCGCCGCATAGAGCGTGCGGAGAGTCCCTTCCATGTCGACGCGATCGGCGATCACGTTCTGTCTGTACCCACCCTTGATGGTCCCGATGGTCACGACCACGGGATGCGCGGGGTTGATAATCCGACTGGGGATCGTCTGAAGCGCAACAATGACCTGCGCCGAAAGGACGATCGCGTCCACGCCGAGGTGAGGCTTGGCGCCGTGAGAGGCGGTGCCGAGCACGCTCAGGGTGAAGTCGTCAGCCGCCGCCATCATCGGTCCGTCCCGAAGACCTATCTTCCCGGCCGGGACGGTGGGGTCAACGTGAACCCCGATGACGAAGTCGACCTTGGGCTTCCTGAGAACTCCCTCCTTGATCATCGGCATCGCGCCACCGGGTGGCGCTTCCTCGGAGGGCTGGAAGAAGAACTTGACGTTCCCGTGGAGGTTGCGCCGCTCCTTGGCGAGGAGCATGGCAGCGCCGAGAACGGCCGTCGTGTTCCCGTCGTGCCCGCACGCGTGCATCACACCGTCGATCCTGGACTTGTACGGCTTGTTGTTCCGTTCCGTGATGGGCAGTGCGTCCATGTCGGCGCGGAGCGCGACGGTCTTGCCGGGCGAATCACCGCGCAGGAGACCGACGACCCCCGTCTTCGCGACGCCTGTCGTGACCTCGAGCCCCATCTGTCGGAGCGTCTTCGCAACGAACTCCGCGGTCCGCTTCTCCTGATACCCGAGCTCCGGATACATGTGTATCTGTCGCCGGATCTTCGACAGCTTCGGCGCCAGGCTCTCCGCCTTCTCGGCAAACCCCTTCGGCATTGTCCCTCCGATGTGCGTGTCGTGCAGCCGTCAGTCTGTCCGGCTCTAGTTGCGAACCTGTCCACTCATCGTCGTCACCGCGCCTCCACCGATCGAGATCACTCCCCCGCTTCACGCAACTCCATCAGCGCATACGGGACATTGTCGAGCACGTCTCCGGCTATCATGCCGGCCTCGCCTACGGCCTCCGCGGCGAGGTCGCCGGCCAGCCCGTGAACGAAGGCGCCGAGCGCGGCCGCCTCGGTCGCCGCGACGCCCTGCCCTAGAAACGCTGCTATGATCCCGGTCAGTACGTCCCCGGTCCCGCCTGTCGCGAGTCCGCTGTTTCCGGTGGGATTCAGGTACAGCTCCCCCGAGGGGTCGACAACGACGGTCCCCGCGCCCTTGAGCACGACCGTGGCCCGGGACCGGGCGGCCACGTCCCGAGCGACTCCATCACGGTCCGCGAGTACGTCTGCGACGGTGCGTCCGATCAGCCTCGCCATCTCACCGGGATGCGGCGTGAGAACCACTGCCGCACTGCCGGTTCGCTGCCCCACCTTCTCTGGTGTGAGCGCGTTCAGGGCGTCCGCGTCGATGACACACGGCACGCGCATCTCGGCCACGACCGACTCGATCAGCACCTGAGTCTCCCGGTGCCGCGAGAGGCCCGGGCCGAGCGCAAGAGAATCGGCGCCGTCCAGGAGTTCCCTGATACCCGGAAGCGCCTCGGGCGACAACGACCTCCCGTCGGTCTCGGCCAGGGGCTTCGTGATGACCTCGGTGAGCTTCACCTCCATGATGTCGTTCAAGCTCGTCGGTATTCCCAGGTTGACGAGCCCGGCTCCGGAACGAAGCGCCGACATCGCCGTCAGGGCCGCCGCGCCCGTGTAGCCCACCGACCCGGCGATTACGACGACGCGGCCGAATGTCCCCTTGTGGGCATCGAGGGGCCGCCGGGGCAGAAGCGCGGCCGCCTCCCGAATCGACAGGACGTTGTCCCTGACTCCGACGGTCTCGATCACGCTCGCGGGCACTCCTATGTCAACCACGTGCAGCAAGCCCACGCGGTCGCGACCGTGGCCGACGTAGAATCCACGCTTCGACAGCCCCATCGTGCACGTCCACGTCGCGTCGACGCACTCGCCTTCCGCGACTCCCGTCGTTGCGTTGAGACCGGAGGGAACGTCGATGGCAATGATAGGTCTGCCGGAAGCGTTCATCTGACCTATCACAGTCCCGGACAACCCTCTGGGAACTCCGCTGAAACCGGTACCGAAGACTGCGTCCACGATGAGATCGCTCTTCGTCGTTGCTTCTACGAATTCGTTGATCGAGCGGCCGTCGGCAAGCTCCACGACGTTCCCGGAACCGAGTCGTTCGAGGTTCGTGTGAGCGTCGCCGCCGACGTCGTCGCGATGGCCCGCAAGATAGACCGAGACGACGGCGCCCAGCCTCCGAAGCTCGCGCGCAATAACGAATCCGTCGCCACCGTTGTTCCCCTTCCCACAGACAACCGTGACGGTACGGCCCTTCTGCGGCCCCAGTTCCCGTTCGATGAACTGGACCGTCCCCGCGCCGGCGTTCTCCATCAGCTTGAGTCCGGGGATCCCGACGTTCTCAATGCACTCGGTGTCGATTGCTCGCATTGTCTCGGAGGTAACGAGTTTCATGATGTCGGTCCTCTGTGCCGCTAGTGGCGTCAGTCTTCGATGACGACCACGGCTGCGGCGCTCCGCCTCGAGTGCGTCAGGCTGGCGTGCGCCACGCCCGCACCGAGGAGTTCAAGGCAGTGGCCGCGAGCAACGATCGACGGCGCTCCGCTCTCATCGTGAACGATCTCGACGTCGGTCCACCGGATGCCCGGGGCCAGGCCCGTGCGCAGGGCCTTCAAAAAGGCCTCCTTCGCCGCGAAGATAGCTGCGTAGGAGGCCATCCTGTCTTTGAATCTCTCGCAGTGTTCGATCTCGCGCTGCGTGAAGAGACGTTCGAGAAAGCCAGGCCTTGATCTGTCGACGACCCCCGTGAAGTGATCGAGTTCAACGACGTCCGTCCCGATCGCCCGGATCATGCGCGCCCCTCCCTACTGCGTTCCCTCCATCAACCGGTCGACGATGTCGACCAACTGCGATATGTCGTCTATCTCATAGTCGGCCCCTGACGTCGCGGCGCCCGACGTGTCGCCGTAGCGGGCGTAGACGGTCTTGATGCCCACTCTCGACCCTCCGACCATGTCACGCGCGGGCCAGTCGCCGACCATGATGACCTCGTCGGGATGCATGTCCAGGAGTTCGATGGCCCTGTGGAACGGCGCCGGGTCCGGCTTGCGGACCTGCGTGTCCTCGAATGTGATCACGTGGTCAAAGAAATGGGGCAGCTGCAGATAGCAGAGCCTGGACCACGCCTGAAAGCGAGGCGCGTCCGACAGTACCGCCAGCTTGAGACCGCGCTTCGCGAGCGCGACCAGCGTCTTCTTGACATGCGGGTAGAGAACCAGCGTGTACTCGCGGCCCCTGCGGTATCCGATGATGGCCGCGGTGTGGATCATCGGGTCGATCTCGCCGAACTCCTCCTCGAGGAACCGGTCGAACACCCTCTGGTCCTCGATGCCCTCGCGATCGTAGATCTCGAAGAGCTTCCGCTTCGTGTCCTCGGCGGTCATCTTGAGACCGGCGTCGATCATTTCCGCGATCGCCGCGTCGATGGAAACCTCCTTCATTCGCATGAAGTCGGTCAGCGTGTTGTCGAGGTCGAAAATGACCGCTCGGAGCATGTCTTCGTCCTGAGTAGAGTAAAGAGCACGGGCAGAACCTGGAATCTCAGATGATGCACCACCCCACCCGGCAACAGGGTTCCGCGGCCTATTTGGCTGCTTCGTTGACCCTGGAGCCGCGGCTGATCTCGCCGTTGTCGATTCTGAGATGAAAACCACAATTCGGATTGGAGCACACCCATGCCTTGTAAGTAATCGCCGCCCCGTCTCGCCCGTAGTCCGAAAGTGGAATCAGGACGCCCTTCTCACACTGGCGGCATGCAGGAAACGTATTCGGCATCTCAACACCTCCCGTCCCTATATCGTCTGGCCCCACCCGTGCTCTCCTTACCTTTTCTTGCTTCCGCTATCGTTCGCGCCTGGCGCTCGCCGCCTCCTGGTGAGCCAGGCGGGTCGGCTCGGGCAATCTGTAGCCGCGGCCAGCCTCCAGGACTCTCTTCGCCGCAGTCTCCACCGTGATTCTGTGGCCGGGCGACACGAACAGCGGCTTGGTATCATCCTTCGTCCGCAGCACGACGCCGACCTTCTTCTTGTGCAGACTGAGGGTCCGCATCGCACCGCGCTTCTGCTTCGGCTCCTTGAACTCGCCCACGAGTCTGAAATTCGCGCAGCCGATAGACGGCTTGTCGAGCAGGACGCCCATGTGTGACGCCAGGCCCAGACCCTGCGGATGTGCAATGCCCTGACCGTCAAACATCATGAGGTCAGGCGAATGCTCCAGCTTCTCGTAGGCTTGAATCACGACCGGCCCCTCACGAAATGTGAGCAGGCCCGGCACGTAGGGAAAGACGGGTTGCTGAGCGGCCGAAACGACCTCTACGGGTTCCATCGTCACGTAGTCGAGCACGACGATAGCTGCGTAGAGAAGATCGCGCGTCCTCGAAAAGGCGACATCGACGCCGGCGACGAGCGCCGGGTCGTCCGGATCGTCCTCAAAGAGCAGTTTTCCTGTCAGCTCCTTCTGGATCCGGAACGCGTCCTGTATGGACACGGCCCAAGTGTGAATCTCGCCCATCATCCTCCGCATCTCCCAGTCACAACACAAGATAGCCTAGCTCACGAATTGCTGGAAGTCAATTCGAAACTCGTGATAGTATCCCCGCCATACAACCAGAGCAGGCCTGTCGCGACGGAGCATCTCCGCGCGCCGCGCGCCGCAATCTGAAAGGGAGGGTCGCGTGAGACGAGGATTCCTGATCACGCTCGGTGCCATCGTCATACTGGCAGTCGTCATTTTCATGTGGTGGCTGCCCGCTTTCCGGGAGACAGAACTCCAGAACCAGATCGCCGCCATCGAGACGATGGAGGACCTGACGGCCAGGAAGGAAGCCGCTCTCATCTTCCTGTTCGATAACCAGCGGGCCGACCGCGAGGTCCTTCTGAGAGCGCTCGATGCGGCGGCCGACGAGTTCCGCGACGCCGACGACAAGGAACCGCTCATTGAACTCTACCAGGAGATCTACGATCAGCGACTTACGCCGTGGCTGCGCTATCGCGTCGTCGCCAGGCTCGACCGCGGCCTGATGGAGTGCGGAACGCCCGAGAGCGTCGCTCGTGCTGAGGAGCTGGCGCGGGGGATGCTGGAGGTCAACGACGCTCCGATGGAGCCCTACCACTGGATGGTCTACTTCCACCAGAAGAGCGAGCTGGCGAATCCGGAGCTGACGGTTCGAGTCGCGCTGGCGGCCGAGAACGCCACCGACCGCGAAGAGTACGGGATGTGGCCACAGATGCTCGACATGGCCTACGCCAAACTCGTCAACTCTGTGAAAGAGGAACAGGGCCTCGAGGCGGCACTCTCGAAGGTCGAACTCCTCAAGGGGCAGACCGACAATCCGTCTGCGCTGGCCGCTCTCAACGCGGCGCTCTTCTCCGTCGCCATTGAGGAAGACACGGACGCGGCGATCGCGGCAGCGGCCGCCATCGCCGAGCTCGACGGCCTCACTGGTACGGACCCCTCCAACCGCGTGGCCTACGACCTGGCGGAGCGCGGCCTGGCGCCGGACGTGGCGATCAGACTGAGCAAGCAGGCCCTGGCGCTCGCCTCGTCGCGCTACGACAGCACCCTGGTCCTGGACACCGTCGGGTGGGCGTACTACGCTGCCGGCGAACACGCCGAGGCGGCGGGGTACCTCGAGACCGCGGTCCGGCTCATGGACGAGACCCTCACTTACGAGAACGAGACGGTGCAGCACCTTCTCACGGCCTACGAATCCGGCGGCATGAGCGACGAAGCCATCGAGCTTCTCGCGACGATCGTCGCGCGCTCGGTTGACGCCGACGACCCCGCGCGCGCGCTGCTGGCGACCAGGCTGGTCGAGCGCGACGGCAACGCTTCCGCCATGGAAGCGCTCGTCGCAGGACTGCGGTACGAGGGCGTCGAAATGGCGCCGGCGTTCACGCTCCCCGACACCGACGGCAACACGGTCACGCTCGACGGTCTCAAGGGAGACGTGCTCGTCGTCTGCTTCTGGTCGTATGGCTGAGGACCCTGCCGCGCGGAGTTGCCGCGCCTCGTCGAGATCTACGAGAAGTACGAAGGCCAGGGAGTGAAGGTTGTTTCCATCGACTCGGGGACTCGCTCCGCCGCCGCCACGGCGTTTCTGGCCGAGAACAACGTCCGTCATCTGGTGCTCAACGACCTCAAGGACGAGGTCACGAACACCTACAGGATCGTCGCCATCCCGGTGACCGTCATCATCGACCACGAGGGACGCGTGATATTCAGGCATCTGGGCTTCGCAGATGAAATGGTCCCGCGGCTCGAGGGTGAGATCGAGACGCTGCTCGCCTGGAAGGACGCAAGCTAGCCGCGCACGTTTGCAGGGCGTGAGCTCCGCCTTACGCCGCCGTCGCAAGAGAATCAAGAGCCCCGCGCCCGGGAGATCCCTGGCGCGGGGCTTCTTCATTTCCGACGGACCCCCCTTGACACGAGCACCTCCTCGGTTTATACTTCGATGAGTGTCGAAGTATAGAATCGACATAGCGGCCGGCCGGGTTCGTTTCCCTGCTCACATGAAGGGAGGTGAAACCGAAATGGCGGACAAGAAGAAGTGCAAGGTCGTCGTCAAGCACGCGTCTGGCGAGGATTGTGAGTTCGAGGTCGACAAGTGTTGTGAAGGAGAGGACGGCGCTCGAGTGATCGTCGTGCGGTGCGATGAGAAGGCGAGTGATTGCTGCTGTCCTGAGAAGTGAGCAACAGCTACGAGGAAGGCCGGGCCCCGCGCCGAGCGGGGCCCGGTCCCACGCGAGATGCCCTGACCTACCCCGTTGAGGTCGCCGTGTCCGCGAAGACCTTCCGATAATTGTACACGGCGGCGAGGATGATCAGGACCGTGCCGACGATACTGAGCGCGTCCGGCATCTCACCCCAGAGCGCAAGTCCCCAGAGAAAGGCGAAGAGAATGTGCGCGTAGACGTAGATAGACACCCTGGTCACCGGCGCCTGATGGTAACCGAGCGTCAGGGCCATCTGTCCCGTGGTTGCGAACACCCCGCCGCCTATCAGATACGCCCATTGCATGCCCTCGGGCCGCACAAAATTCACGAGCATCGGCGGCAGCGCCACGGCGACCGAGACCAGGGAGAAGTAGAAGACGAGCCTGTAGGGAGGCTCGTCTCCCCTGAGGAACCTGACGACCGTGTAGGCGGCTCCCGACGCGGCCGCCGAAACGAGCCCGCCGACGGCCGGCAGCGCCTCGAGGTTGAACTGGGGCTTGATGATGAGAGCCGCACCGGCGAAAGCCACGACCAGCACGGGCACGATGTACCTTGAGAGCTTCTCGTGCAGAAAGAGCACGGCAAACATAGTGACGAAGAACGGCGACAGCTTGTTGAGAACGGTCGCGTCAGCGATGGTCAGCCGCTCGATCGCGAAGAAATAGAGGAACATCGCGATTGTACCGAAGACTCCGCGCAGAATGAGAAGAGGCAGGCGCGGGCTGCGCGCGAACGGGTTCTCGCGACTGCGAATGGCCACCGCGCCCATGGCCCCGAGCATCACCACGCTTCGGAAGAAGACTTTCTCGCAGATGGGGACGTCACCCGCGAACCTGACCATCACTGCGACGAGCGAGAACGAAAGCCCGGAGAGGACTATCATCAGGATGGCACGTCCGCAGTGATCGGACGTGACCCTGCCTCCTCCGAGGCTCATTCTCGTGCCCGGGCGCTCATTCACCACCTTGCCCCTCTCTACGGAGCTTCGCGCTGTCCGCCGCTACGCGGGAGCTTGACACATTCGACCTGCTGCCGTACGATTCGATACATGACGAAACGTCGAACAAAAGACATTGAGAGGTTCGCCGCGATGTTCGCGGCACTCTCGAACCCTCACCGCCTGGAGCTCTTCAAGAGGCTGGCCTCCTGCTGCGTGTCAGACCGCTCCTGCGGCGGCGACAGCGAGACGTGCCGCTGCGTCGGCGAGCTGACCGAGGGCCTGACGATCGCGCCTTCGACAGCGTCGCACCACCTCAAGGAGCTGAGACAGGCGGGGCTCATCAAGACCCGCAGGCGCGGACGACTGGTGGAGTGCTGGATCAACCCTCGCGTGATGCAGGAACTCGCGTCCTTCCTCGCCGGTGACGACTAGCTCTCCACCGACGGGCGCCGCGCGGTCCCTCTCCGTGAAGTCTCTCAAGCCGATGATAGTAGCAGCTGGGGAACAGCGGCGCCCGAACAACCCCCGCGTTCTGCTGAAATCACTATGCGCCGACCTTTCAGTCCTCTAGAATGACCGGGTGGGGATTGAGCGTGCCTCATCCCCGCTTCCGTTCCGGTTCTCCGCTCAATACGCGGCCGACACGCCGGGTGTCGGAACTGGCGCGTGCCCGGGAGGGCAGCCCGTGATCGGCGAGACCGTCTCCCACTACAGGATCATCGAGAAGCTCGGCGAGGGCGGCATGGGCGTCGTCTACAAGGCCGAGGACCTGAGCCTCGAGCGCCCGGTCGCGTTGAAGTTCCTCTCCCCAAGAGCGATCGGCGTTGAGGAGGACGCCGCGCGCTTCGTCCATGAGGCGAGGGCCGCGGCCTCGCTCAACCACCCGAACATCTGCACCATCTACGAGATCGGAGAGGACGAGGGCAGGACGTTCATCGCGATGGAGTGCGTGGAGGGCGAGAACCTCCGCGTGAGAATGCGCCACACCCCACTGTCACTGGACGAGGCCCTGACGATCGCCGCCGACATCGCCCGCGGCCTCGCCGCCGCGCACGAGAAAGGCATCGTCCACCGCGACATCAAGCCCGCGAACATAGTCGTGACGCCCGCCCGCATGGTGAAGATCATGGACTTCGGGTTGGCG
>JBDRTQ010000037.1:0-2039 GCA_043823885.1 Candidatus Eiseniibacteriota bacterium
CGACTCGAAGCGGAGAAGGGCATCGACACCTCCATCAGCGTCGAGGGGCTCGGGCGCTTCAGGCTCAACATCTACTTCCAGCGGGGGAGCGTGGCTGCCGCGGTCCGGCACCTGCCCTGGGAGATACCTCCGATGGAGGATCTCGGGGTCCCGCCCATCATGAAGGACTTCTGTGAGAAGCTGAACGGCCTCGTGCTTGTCAGCGGCCCCACCGGCTCCGGCAAGTCGACCACGATGGCCTCCATGATCTCCTACATCAACGACCACAAGAACGTCCACGTCATCTCGATCGAGGACCCGATCGAGTATCTGCACCGACACAAGTTCTCCATAGTGAATCAGCGCGAGATCGGACGCGACGCACCGTCGTTCGCGTCTGCCGTACGCCAGGTGCTTCGACAGGACCCCGACGTCATTTGTATCGGCGAGATTCGAGACCTCGAGACGGTCCGCACCGCGCTGACGATGGCGGAGACGGGCCATTTGGTGCTGACGACGGTGCACACGAGCGAGGCGCCTCAGGCGATCAGCCGGATAGTCGATATCTTCCCGCCGCACGAGCAGCACGGTGTGAGGACGCAGATCTCCCTGTCGCTGCAGGCCGTTCTTGTTCAACAACTGCTCCCCGACGCCCGAGGAGCCGGCCGTGTGCTGGCCACCGAGCTGATGGTAGCGAACGCGGCGGTCAAGAACCTCATCCGCGAGAACAGCCTTCAGCAGCTTCGGTCGGCGATCGAAACGGGTTCGAAGGACGGCATGCACAGCATGAACGCCTCGCTCCTCAAGCTGGTGACTGATGGGAAGTTGACGACGGAGATAGCCGTCGGCGCTTCGAACGACATCAAGGGGATAATGCGCGATCTGGAGAACCTGCCAAGGGGAGGTCGCGGCCGCAGGTAGCGACGGGCCGCGCGCTAGAGCGCCGGACCCGGGCCGAACACCGGACGCAGCACCCGCTCCTCGATGATCCGCTGGAAGGCGCCATCGTCATGACCGAACGCCACACGAACGCCGCGGCCCGCAGTCGCGGCGTTCCCTTGTACTGACGCGCGCACCGTGCGCCCCCTGTCCGGTCCACTCGTGACGACGTCGACCCACAGGTCTCGCGTCACCAGAATGCCCGGGTCGCGCGCCGCAGCGACGGCCAGCGGGTCGTGCATGTAGCCGCCGTCCAGCCCCGATTCATTGAACTGGAACTCCATGTAGTGGTCGAGCGCGCGGTGGAGAATGGCCGCGAGGTTCAGACCAGGCCGGTCCGCGGGCAGGCCGGGGACCCGCTCGTGCGCTTCCATCGCGCGCCTCGTGAGGACCGCTCCCGTGGTGGCGTCCAGCGGCACCAGCGTAATGTCGAGACCCGAATGCAGGACGGCGTCGGCCGCCTCCGGGTCGACGTAGACGTTGAACTCCGCCACGGGGCCGGTGTTTCCCGGCACCTCGAACGCGCCGCCCATCGATATGATGCGCGCGTACGACGCCACGGCCTCGGGGTTCGCACGGAGCGCCAGGGCGATGTTGGTGAGCGGACCCGTGGTCACCAGCGTGATCTCGCCCGGGTGCTCCAGTGGCAGCCGCGTGAGGAGTTCGTGCGCGGGCTCGTCCGTGGGGCGCGTCGACGGCTCGGGAAGCGAGCCCAGGCGTCCGCCGAGGCCGTCGGCGCCGTGTACTTCTGACGCCGTGAGCAGGCGCCTCGCGAGGGGCCCGTCCGCACCGGCCGCGACCATCGCCCCGCCGCCCAGGAGTTCGTTCAGGAGCAGGCAGTTGCGGGTGCAAAGCTCGACCGGGACGTTCCCTGCCACGGACGTTATCGCCACGACGTCCACATCGGGAGAACCCAGCGCCAGCACGATGGCGACGGCGTCGTCGACGCCTGTGTCCATGTCGAGGACCATCTTCATCGAAGGAACTCCCGCCACGACATCGAAGGTCTGAAGCCCAACAGGCCATCGAGCCTGTCAGACGACACGAGGCTCCCGAACTCCGCCAGTTCTCGGCGCACCGGGACGCCCGGGAAGAAGCTCTCTATCAACCGCGCGGTAGGC
>JBDRTQ010000038.1:0-5415 GCA_043823885.1 Candidatus Eiseniibacteriota bacterium
GTCCAGCTCGAACTTCTTCGGCGCCTCGAGCGTCTCGAGGATGTTCCGGGCGATGGCGAGCGCGTGCTCGTCGTTCTGCGCGTAGTGGTCTGCGGTGCCGGAGATGCGGCAGTGCACGTCGGCACCGCCCAGCTCCTCGGCCGTCACCTCTTCGCCGGTGGCCGCCTTGACGAGCGGCGGTCCCCCGATGAAGATGGTACCCTGCTCGCGCACGATGACGGTCTCGTCGCTCATTGCGGGCACGTAGGCACCGCCCGCCGTGCACGAACCCATGACGACGGAGACCTGCGGAATGCCCATCGCGGAGAGACGCGCCTGGTTGTAGAAAATGCGCCCGAAGTGGTCGCGGTCGGGGAACGTTCCCGACTGGTACGGCAGGAAGATGCCGCCCGAGTCGACCAGGTACACGCAGGGCAGTCTGTTCTCCATCGCCACTTCCTGCGCGCGGACGTGCTTCTTGATGGTCATCGGGAAGTACGTCCCGCCCTTGACCGTCGCGTCGTTCGCCACGACCAGCACTTCCCGGCCGTGCACGCGTCCCACCCCCGTCACCACTCCCGCGCCGGGAGCGGCGCCGTCGTACATCTCGTACGCGGCCAGCGGCGACAGCTCGACGAACGGCGTGCTGGGATCGAACAACTTCTCGAGTCGCTCTCGCACCAAAAGCTTACCGCGCTCCTTGTGCCGCGTCCGCTGCGACTCGGGGCCACCCAGGCCCGCGGTCTCCAGCCGCCCCCTGAACTCGGAGACCAGCTCGAGCATCCGGGCGCGGTTGTCCTTGAACTCCCGGCTCTTCGGATCGACCTTGCTCTCTAGTCTGTACATCGGGTGCCTTTCGTGCCTGTGGTAGTTGCCGGCGCCCCGGCGGCGTGTCCCCGCAGGCGGCGTTAGATCGAGCGTCGCGCATCGCGGCGCGACGTTCGATCTTCGAGCGAAGCGCTTAGCGGAGCGTCCGCACCAGGGGACGCGCCGCCGGGCGCGCGGCAGCACTACCTGATTGGAACGAACTTGTATCCGTAGCAGATGATCCCGGCCTCGCCCTCGTCCCGGATCTTCCGGAACTCCAGCTTGACCGGCATTCCGACCTTGAGCTCTTCGAAGTCGCAATCGGCGATCATCGCCGTCAGACGCACACCGTCATCGAGCTCAGCCACGCCGATGGCGTACGGAGTCTGGTCCGAGAACTGGGACGGTCCGACCCTGATGACCGTGTGGGTCAGGAGCTTTCCCTGTTTCGCCATCTCGATCTTCTCGAACTCGCGACCAGCGCAGCTCTTGCAGACCACGCGCGGCGGGAAGCTGATCTCGCCGCAGCCCTTGCACTTCGCCGCCTCGTACCTGTACCGCTGCGGTATCTCTCTCCAGTACCTTGCTGATGTCGACATCTCATTACCTCCGGAACTTATGGGAATCGTGTCAGTAACGGTTCAGAGCAGTGGCCCCGCGACGGAATCTACCGCGCACTCGATGGCGCGACGCCCGCGTTGGCGGCTACTCCGATCCCAGAATGTGCACCACGCACGATCCGCCCGTCCCGCCCATGTTCTGAGTCATGCCGATCTTCGCGCCCTTGACCTGACGCTTGTCGACCTCGCCTCTCAGCTGCTTGGTCACCTCGACGATCTGCGCGATGCCGGTAGCGCCGACCGGATGGCCCTTCGACTTCAGGCCGCCGCTCGCGTTGACCGGAATGCGCCCGCCGATCGCGCTCTCGCCGCTCTCGGCACTCGCGCCGCCCTTGCCTCTCTCGAAGAAGCCCAGCGCCTCGATCGCGCAGACCTCCGCGATCGTGAAGCAGTCGTGCACCTCGACGAGGTCGATGTCCGACGGTGTGAGACCGGCCTGCTCGTACGCCTGCTCGCCGGCCTTCGCAACCGCGCCAAGCCACGAGAGGTCCTTCCTCGAGTGGAGGGCGATCGTGTCGGTAGCGTGCGCCGTGGCCAGGACCTTCACTGGCTTGTTCTTCGAGAGCTTCTTGGCCTTGTCGAGCGGACAGACTATGACGGCAGCCGCGCCGTCCGTGATCGGAGAGCAGTCCAGAATGGTCAATGGATCAGCGATCATGACCGAGTTCAGGACCCTGTCGACCGTCAGCTCGAACGGGTACTGCGCGTGCGGGTTCTTCGACCCGTTCGCATGGTTCTTCACCGAGATCGCCGCGAGCTGCTCGCGCGTCGTGCCGTGGGCGTGCATGTGCGCCACGGCCATCATCGCGTAGAGGCCCGGGAACGTCACGCCGTTGTAGACCTCGTACTCCGCGTCGGCCGCGGTAGACAGCGCGAACGTCGCACCGTCGCCACCGACGTCGGTCATCGTCTCGACGCCACCGGCCAGCACCACATCGTGCGCACCGGACGCCACGTCGAAGATGGCAGAGCGGAATGCCGCTCCCCCCGAGGCGCAGGCTGTCTCGACCCTGAGCGCCGGGATGGGGCCCATGCCCAGATAGTCAGCCAGAAGAGATCCGATGTGCTCCTGTCCGACGAACAACCCACTCGTCATGCATCCCACGTACATCGCTTCGATCTTGTCGACTCCTGCGTCCGCGACGGCCTCGAGAGCGCTCTCGACGAAGATGTCCCTGAGGGACTTCTCCCAGAGCTCGCCCCACTTCGTCATCCCGACGCCAATGACAGCTACATCCCTCATTTCATTTCTCCTGTTCAGCAAGTTCACAAAGACAAGATACCGGCCACCGGTTCGAAGCGGGCTACTCGCCCTTGCGGATCTTCCCGCGGTACTTCGTGTAGGTGCCGTAGTCGATGTAGATCTTGTGCTCGTCCAGCAGCGCACGCGTGAACGGCGCCTTCGTTCGCATCTTCGGCAGTTCGTCGGTCACCTCGAACACGAACCCGTCGCTGCCGGCACCTGAGCCGTAAGAGACCATGAAGATCTTGTCTCCGGGCTTCGCCACATCGAGCGTCGCCGACAGACCCATCGGCGAGCTACCCGAGTATGTGTTGCCCAGTGTCGGCGAGAGCCACCCCGGTTCTATCTGCTCTTTCGTGAACCCCAGCTGCTGTCCCACTCTCATCGGGAACTTGCCGTTCGGCTGGTGAAAGACCGCGTACGCGAAGTCCGACGGCTTCATGCCGGTCTTCTCGAGCAGTGCGGTCGCGCAACCCGTCACGTGCTTGAAGTAAGCGGGCTCGCCGGTGAACCGCCCGGCGTGACGCGGGTAGTGCATGTACTCCCGGCGCCAGAAGTCGGGCGTGTCGGTCATGAAGGAATTGGTCGCGAGCACCTTCGCGACGCCGGCGTCCCGACCGATGATGTAGGCCGCGGCTCCAGCCGCCGCCGAGTACTCCAGCGCGTCGCCGGGCGCGCCCTGCGATGTGTCGGCGCCGATGGCCAGGCCGTACTCGATGTAGCCGGCGTCCACGAGCCCCATGCAAACGAACATCGCCTCGGAGCCGGCCTTGCACGCGAACTCGAAGTCGGCACAGTGACAGTCCGGCGTGGCACCTATGGCCTCTGCCACCACGGTCCCGGACGGCTTGACGGCGTACGGGTGCGACTCGGAACCGACGTACACGGCCCCGATCTTCTTCGGGTCGATCCCGCAGCGCTTGAGCGCGCTTCTCGCGGCCTCCACCGACATCGTGATGACGTCCTGATCCGGCGACGGAACGGACTTCTCACGGAGCATGAGGCCCTTCTTGTAGCTTGGTGCGTCGGCTCCCCAGACCTTGGCGATCTCTTCGACCTTGATCCGGTTCCTGGGAACGTATGCGCCGTAGCCGATGATCCCTGCCATGTAAACCTCTCTTCCCGCCAGCGCGTGTTGCCGTTTGACTTCCGCTAGCACATTATGTTGCGCACCATACGTATGCGACCGACGCGCCTTGCCGCCGCGGCCACGGCGACTCGGTACGGGGTCGTCCCTTCCTTCTTCGCTCTCGTTACTATCGCTGCCACAACATCATAGACCCGCCGGGCCTCTTCGAGCAGCCGCTCCCTCGGAGCGTCGGCCAGTTCCGGCTCGGTCTGGTAAAGCTCCGCACCGCCGATGACGAAATCGGGCGCGTAGAGGATACCGCGCTCCTTGAGCGCGTCCGCGTGCCTCGGCTCCTCAAGGAGGTCGGAGGCGGCGCCCGCGACCACCTTGCACTTGAGCTTCGGGATGGTCTCGTCGTTCAGTATCCGCCCCACGGCGCAGGGCGACAGAACGAAGCAGTCCAAACCCAGGATCTCTTCCGGCCGCACGATCTCGACGTCGGGATGGCGATCTTGTAGAACCTTGAGCGCGTCGTACCTGATGTCCGTGACTGTGATCCGCGCCTCCTCGCGCGCCAGTTCGTCCACCAGGAGCCGCCCGACGTCGCCGACGCCCTGGACCGCGACGTGGACGCCCTTCAGGCTCTTGTTCCCGGTGAGCTCGCGGACGCACGCTTTCATCCCCCACAGGACGCCCACCGCCGTTATCTCGTGGCTGCCCTCCATCGGCGCTATGCTCGACGTCTCCCGACGGACGTAACGGAAGTCCCTGTCGGTCGTGCCGAGTGCCGGGTAGGCGACGAAGAGCCCTTTGAGCCCCTCGATGAACCTTCCGAACGCTCTGAAGTACGCCTCGTCGGTCTCCTGACCTTCCTCGGTCATGAGCACGGCCGCACCCCCGCCCATGTCGCTGTCGAATGAGGCGCTCTGAAACGTCGAGATCTCCGAGAGTCTCAGAGCGTCGACGATCGCGTCCTCCTCGCGCTCGTACTCCATGAGCCTGGTGCCGCCCACCGAGGTCCCGAGCGTTGTGTCGTGGATCGCGATGATGGCCCGGAGCCCGGTGGGCTTGTTCAGGCAGAAGACGAGTTGCTCGTGCCCTCTATTCTTCATCCGATCGAAGATCTTCATTGGTCTTCGAACTCCTTCTTGTCGCACAGCTCCACCATGGTGCCCTGCGTGTCCTTCGGGTGCAGGAACGATATGCGTCCGCCGTGAATGCCGGGCTTCGATTCGCCCAGAACACGGACGCCCGCGTCGGCCACTTCGTCGAGGGCCTCGGGAAGGTCGGGCACCTCGAACGCGACGTGATGGAACCCCGGGCCGCGCTTCTCGAGGAAGTCGGCAATGGCGCCCTCGCCCAGGGGGTGGATGATCTCGATCATCATGTCGCCGACTTTCAGGAACGCGGCCTTCACGCCGTGAAGCTGCGACTCCTCGACCTTGACCACTTCGAGCCCGAGCAGGTTGACGTAGAAGTCGTACGCCCGGTCGAAGTCCTCGACCACGATCGAGATGTGATCGACACGCGTGGCCTTGGCCCTGGTTCCGCTCATGCGTTCCTCTTGTCGAGGCGGTCGCTCACCCGCCCCCTACTGTCTACCAGGCCGTATCGGACGGTCGGTACCTCCCGAATACACTCTCGAGTGCCGTCGTCATCTCGCCCAGCGTGGCGCGGCTCCTGGCGCACTCGAGCGC
>JBDRTQ010000039.1:0-8478 GCA_043823885.1 Candidatus Eiseniibacteriota bacterium
AGGGATGATCCCGAGGGGGCCTTCCGGCACGGCGACCAACGTCGGCGGGAACAACCTGGTCGTGTTCAGGAACTCCGATCAGCCCGAGCTTGCCGCTGCGTTCCTGCAGTTCGTCGCCAGCGAGGAGACGCAGCGCATGTGGGCGTCCCGGCTCGGCCAGGTCCCCGTCAACGTGAGGGCCACGGACGCCATCACGTCGGAGGAGCATCCGTACCTCGTCGTGTTCGTCGAACAGATGAAGAGCGCTATTCCGCGCCCGCAGGTGACGAACTACCCGGAAATCGAGAATCTGATGAATCCGGAGATGCAGGCGGCCCTGGACGGCACAAAGTCGGTTGAGGCGGCGCTCAATGCGGCTGTCGCGGAGATAGACAAACTGCTCGCGGGCGATTAGATTGTGCAGGTGAGGCCTCAGTGCCTCGGCGTGCGCGGCGGGAGACCGCTCGAGCGCACGCCAGGGGGATCCAGACCCGGAAGACACTCGCGGAGCGCTGCGGCGCTTCGCATGCAAGGGGGAAGACGTGGGACGACTGCGCGGAGCTGTTCTCCTCATCGCGTTCATTGCCGTCGCTATGCCGGCGGGGGCGGAGGAGTTGGCGAGGTGGGACGACCCCGCCTTCGACGACACCGGTGACGGGGACTATACGTATCCTCTGAATGAAGCGTTCGGAGAAGGAGGAGAGGCGGACCTTCTGTCGTTCGCGATCGAGAAGGACAACGGGTCGCTCATCTTCGAGTTCAAGATCCGCAATCTCGTCGATCCGTGGAACGTCGGGAATCGCCTCACCATGGTCGCGGTCGCCATCGACACCGAAGAGGGCGGCGACACCGAACTTCGGCGCAACGCGAACGCCGCCCTGGCCGAGCCGTCGGAGTATCAGGTATTCGCGGCGGGTGAGGTCGTCGAGGTGATCGACGGCGCCGCCGAGCCGGTTGACATCGGGGCAAGCGTCGAGACGGACATCAAGAGCGGCACCATCCGGATACGCGTTCCGATCGACGCCATCGACGGTGCCGCTCCCGACTGGCGGTTCACGCCGGCGGTCGGGCTCCAGGACGACTACGGCGCCGGCGGGCTGGGTGACTTTCGAGAAGTGAAGAGGGTCGCCGAGGAGTGGAGCGGTGGCGGCGGTGACGACCTCTCTATCGAGGCGAACGTGTACGACATCGTGGTGCCCGGGCCGAGGAGGATCCTCGGGCTCTTCGGCGGCGGGCCGCGCTCGCAGTGTGAGATCCTGGGAGACCGCAGCCTCGAGACGGGTCGGCTCGTTGTCCTTCCTGCGCTGGCTCTGGAGTAGAGCGGTCGGCAGTCGCGCAGCGGCGTCCATCGGTCGCCCGGCGGCTGCACGGCCGGGCGAGCGGTACATCTGGGGGAGTTGGGTGGCGCGGAAGCGTCGACGTTCGAGCCGGTGGTCCGTGGAGCACCGTCAACGCGCTTGACACCTCGGACCGGTCGTAGCGGCGCGATCCCCGCGCGCAGGCGGCCGGCGAGCGTGGCAGGGAAGTTGCAGAAGTCGCATGGGAGAAGACGCGATCAGAAACAACAAAGAGACATCGGGCTCGCAGAGGCTTCCTCTCAAGGGCTGTCGCCAGGGGCTGCAGATAGTCGTCGGCGCCCGGGAGACGCGCGAGTACATCCTGACCAACAAAGAGAAGGCCTACTTCGCCGGTGAGACGGGCACGACGAACACCAGGAGCTACGCGGGCCTGATCGTGGAACTCCACAAGTTCCTCGAGGGCTGGGACCTGATGCTCGGCGACGTGCCGCTCTCCTCGTGGGGTCTGAGGAGCGCGTGCGTTCTGCCGCAGAGCATGACGCGTGAGTACGTCATCGAGCAGACGACGGAGACCGTCTTCCTCGCCGACCGCGAGAACATACTCCTGGTCTCCTACAGCTCCAATCATTCCGGGCGGGCGTCCTTCGAGCCCAGATTCGACATCAGGAGCATCTGGGAAGAGGGTCAACCCGAGTATGAGACGCGCTGGGACGCGGAAAGGCGCGTGCTCGCTCTGAGACGGACCGACCACACCGAGCGTACCGATCAACAGGACTATCCCGTGTGGGTGGCCGTCGCGTGCGACCGCCCCGCGGAGTTCGTTCCGCACGAGGCCTACAGAAGGACCACCTACACCAAGGACGCGGCCAGAAGGGCGATGGCCTCCGCCGTTCCCTACTCGCCGGGGCGTCTGGAGTTCACGTTCGAGAGTGACGAGGGCTTCGCGGGAAGCGTCACGTTCTGCGCCGCGGTCGGAGACACTCTGGACGGAGCCTCGGAGCTGGCGCTCAAAGGTCTCCACGACGAGTTCTCGCTCTACGACGACAAGATGAGAAGGACCGCGGACCTCCTGGACGGCGCCGGCATCGCCACTCACGACAACGACTATCACCTGGCCCTCCAGTGGGCCGCCGCGTCCGTGGACGCTCTCATCATGAATCAGCTCGGCCGCGGCATCTTCGCGGGGCTGCACTGGTTCCCGAACTACTGGGGGCGGGACACGTTCATCGCGCTGCCCGGGGCGTGCCTCGTGCGGGGCGAGTTCGACACCGCCAGGGAGATCCTGGAGTCGTTCGCTCTGCTGCAGGAGACGGACGAGGACAGCCTCCTGTTCGGACGGATACCCAACCTCGCGATGCCGGGAGAGGTCTACTACAACACGGCCGACGGGACCTGGTGGTTCGTCCGCGAGGCGTACGAGTACCTGAGGTACACCGGCGACCTTGAGTTCGCGGAGCGCTTCATGCCGGTCATCGAGCGTGCGATCGACGGAGCGCTCGCGCGCAGGACGGACGCCGACGGCTTCCTGCTCCACGGGACTGCCGAGACATGGATGGACGCGGGTGGAGAGACGAGCCCGTTCTCGCCCCGCGGCAACCGGGCAGTCGAGGTACAGGTCCTGTGGCACACTGCCCTCATCTCGGGGGCGGCCATCGCGGACGCGCTCGGCAGGGAGGAGCAGGCCTCGAGCTGTCGTGAGTCCGCGGAACTGGTCGGAGGTGCGTTTCTGCGCGAGTTCCCGGATCCTTCGCGTGACGGTCTCTTCGATCACCTCGACCCGGACGGCGCGCCCGACCGTCAGATACGGCCCAATCAGGTGTTCGCGGCGACGGTGCCGTGGGACGACCTGCTCCCGCGCAAGGCGGAACGGGCGATGCTCGAGCTTGTCCGGGAGAGCTGCGTGCTCAGGCACGGCGTCACGACTCTCTACACGGAGGACCCGGGCTTCCATCCCTGCCACCTCGATCTGGAGAGGTACCACTTCGATGAGGCCTACCACAACGGAGACGTGTGGGTGTGGCTGACCGGTCCCGTGGTCTCCGCGCTGGTGAAACACGGCCTGGTCGCCGCGGCCTGGGATCAGACGTCCGTGCTCGCGAACATGATGTTCGACGAAGGCGCGGCGGGCACCCTTCCCGAACTCAGAGACGGCGTTCCTCCGGAGCACGGAGAGAACGTGGCCGGCGCCGTGTCGCAGGCGTGGAGTCTGTCCGAATTCCTGAGGAACTTCTATCAGGACTACCTCGGGGTCCGGCCCAACGTTCTCGCCGGGACGGTGGACGTCAGGCCAGCCCTACCGCCTTCATGTAGCTGGATGGCCGCGCCCGTCCGGGTGGGCGAGGGCTCTCTCTTCGTGCTGCACCGCGTGGACGCCGAGAGCGGACGCGCCTGCACGAGCGTCGTCGCCGACGCCGACGCTCCACCCCTGACCGTTCGATTCACTCCCCGCGCGCACCCCGACGCCGACGTACAGGAGGAGGGGGAAACGCTCGAGGCGGTCCTCGTACCAGGCGGCTCCTTGAGGTTCACCTCCGAGAGAAGCGGCGGGGCGTGGACAACCCGGCTGGCCGGCGCTGACGAAGACACCGCGTGCGCGGGCGAGCTGCCATGACCCTCCTGTTCAACCAGACACACGCGTGGGTGCTCCTGCTGCTGGGCGCCCTGGCTGTCGCTTCCGTCATCTGGTTCTACCGCCGTGTGCCGACCCAGGCCGGCCGACTGCGGCCCCTTCTCGTTGTTCTTCGATCGGCAGGTCTCCTGCTGCTATTCGTTGCCCTGGTCGAGCCCGTTCTCGCCCTCTCCCGAACGATCACGGAGCGCCCCGTCGTCGCGCTTCTTCTGGATGCGTCCAGGAGCATGTCGGTGCGGGACGGGACCGGGGGCGAGCGGCGCGGGGATGAAGCCATGTCTCTCCTGAACGAAGTCGTTCTGCCGCGTGTGGCCCGTGACGCCCACCTCGTGGCGTTCGCGTTCTCATCGGAATCGCGCGAGCTCAGAACAGATGCGAGGGTACTCGCGGACGCGCCCACGTTCGACGGCAACGCCACCGACCTCGCCCAGGCCTTCGACGCGCTGCGTGACGCGCTCTCCGGCAGGAATCTGGGGTCCGTGATCGTTGCCACGGACGGCGCGGACAACCGCGGGGCGGGCCCGTACGACGCCGCCGTTGCGATGGGCGTTCCGGTGTTCGTGCTCGGCGTGGGTAGTTCACAGGCGGCGACGGACATCGCCATAGAAGACGTCGTGACCAACCGCATATCGTACACGGGAGAGAGCGTTCCCGTCGAGGTCACGGTCTCGAGCGCGGGATTCGAGGGCGCCGAGACCGTCGTAGAGCTGTCGGAGGACGGAGCGACGCTGGACTCGCGGCAGATCGAACTCTCCGGCAGCGGCGAAGAGGTGCGCGTGACGTTTCGGGTGACGCCTTCGACGCCCGGCGTGCATCGCTACTCCGTGTCGGTGCCGGCGGCGGCCGGCGAGCTGTCGACCGACAACAACTCGCGCATCGTGGTCACCACGGCGATGAAGGGGAAGATCCGCGTGCTGATCCTGGCGGAGCGTCCCGGATGGGACTTCGCCTTCCTCGCGCGCGAACTCGCCGCCGATAGCAACGTCGAAGTCGAGTCGGTCGTGGCCAAGCGGGGCTCGCCCGTGTCGGCCACGGACGGGACGCCACCCAGGTCCAGGGCGGAGCTGTACGATTACGATCTCGTGATCCTGTTCGAACCGGACTGGTCCGAACCCCTCGTGCCGCCGGAATGGCTCCGGGCGTTCGCGCGCGACAGGGGAGGTGGCCTGTTGATCGCGGGCATCCCCCGCGAGCGTCCGCCGGACGACGTGCTCGACATCCTGCCGTACTCGTTCGATACCGATCCACCCGCGAGCTTCCGGGACGTGCGCGTCCGTCTGACCGAGACGGGGGAATCGGCGCCGGCAACAAGGGTGGCCGAGGACCGGTTCGCCAACGCCGAGGTGTGGAGAAACCTCCCTCCGGTGCGCACGTTCACGACGTCGCCGTGGTCAGTTCGCGCCGACGCCGACGTGCTTGTGGAAGGACACGGCCCGGGCGGCGATGCCGTGGCGATCGTCGCGGGCAGACGTCTGGGGGCGGGGAGTGTCATGACGGTCATGGCGGACGGTCTGTGGCGGTGGAAGATGGCCGGCGACGATGACATCGATGTCTACGACAGGTTCGTCACCAACGCCGCGCGCTGGTTGACGGCTCGCGGGGAACTCGAGCGCGTCGTGGTGGCGGCGGACAAGGACGTCTACCAGGCGGGTGAGGACATCGGCCTTTCCGCTCAGGTCTACGGGGCCGACTATCGACTCGCGCACGATGCTGCCGTGCGCGTGACGGCCGCGACCGGCGAGGGCGCGGCTCCCGTGGCTACCGTCGACCTCGAGTCCGCGGGCGACCACTACCGCGGTTCGATCGGTCACCTTCCGCCCGGTCCCTACGTGCTGCGCGCCGTGGCCTCAGTGGGCGGCGAGGAGGTGGGCACGGCGTCCGGCGAGTTCTTGGTCGAGCGATTCAGTCTCGAGGACTCCGAGACCAGGCGAAGATCCGCGATCCTCAGGAGGATAGCCGAGGAGAGCGGAGGAGGGTACTACTTGCCGGAGACACTGGACGAGCTCCCCGAGGACGTGCCTTTGGCGTGGGTCGAGCGCACGTCGAAGAGCGAGTTCGAGTTATGGAACTCGCCGTGGCTGCTTCTCGGTTTCGTCGGGCTGATGTCCGCCGAGTGGGCATTGAGACGGAAGCAGGGGCTGCCGTAGCGCGGCGCCCGACCCCCAATTCACGATCTCCATCTCCCGACCCCGTATCACAGCATTCCCCTGTAACTCATCCATCACACCCCGGTTCCCCTTAGGGAGCCACACAAATGCGACGACACCGTCTCCGCTTCCTGTGGGCCGTGGCGTGCGCGCTGCTCGCGGGCACCGCTGCCGCGCAGGTGGTCATCAACGAGGTGTTGTACAACCCGGAGGGTCCGGACACCGGCCTTGAGTTCGTGGAACTCCTGAACTGCGGGCGGCTCGGTGTGTCGCTGACCGGATGGGTGCTCGAGACCGGGAACGGCGCTCATCCCGACGACTGGACGGTCGAGTGGATCGGGGGCGATCTCGACTACATCGAGCCCGGACAGATGTTCGTGGTCGGGGAAGCGAACGTGCTGCCTCCGCCCGACTATGCGACGCCGCTGGACCTCCAGAACGGCCCGGACGGTGTGCGGCTGACCGACGGCGTCGATCCGGTCGACGTCGTTGGGTGGGGAGAGCCGCTCTTCCAGGAGTACTACGAGGGCCGGCCCGCGGCCGACGCTCAGTCGGGCCTGTCGCTCGCGCGCTCTCCTGATTGCTTCGACCACGGAGACAACGCCCTCGATCTCGTCGCGGGACCGCCCACGCCCGGCGCTGCCAACACGCTCTCTCACGACCTTCGCCTGGAGGTTCGTCATCCCGGCAGGACCATCTTCGGCCACGGCGAACCGGCGGAACTCTCGTGCGTGGTCAGGAACGTCGGCGCGCTTCCGACCGGAGGCCAGTTGCTGCTCGTTGAGCTTGTTCTGGACGGGTCCGGGACTCCCGCGTGCTCCTCGTTGCTGACGGACGACCTGGCGCCGCGGGACTCGGTCGACGTCTCGCTCCGGTGGACCGACCCGGCGGACGGATACCACCGCGGCACAGTGACACTGACGTTCGGCGCGGACTGCGAGCCGTCCAACAACACCGCGCACACGTCGTTGACCGTCGGCGGTGTAGGTGGCCTCGTCGCGGTGAACGAGATCATGCACTCGCCCGATGACGGCGGGACGGAGTGGGTGGAGCTTCTCAACATCTCGGGTGATGACGTCGAGCTTGCCGGATGGGCGCTCGGAGATGACGCGGACGCGGGCTGCATAGGCGTCGCTCCAGATTCGTTGCCTCCTTTCGCCACCGGCGCGTTCCTGCTGGTGGCCAGAGACGCGGAACTCATGGAGGGGCTGGCGTCGTGTCCGGTCGTCGAGACCGGCGACTGGGAGGCTCTCTCGGCCGACGACACCGTGATGCTGCTGGACGAGTTCGGCACTCCGATGGACGCCCTCACGTACGAGAGAGACTGGGGTGGCGAGAGGGGCGTGTCGCTCGAGCGCGTCCGGCCGGACATGCCCCCGCAGAACGCGGGGAACTGGGGTGGATCGGTGGCTCCCGCGGGCAGCACGCCGGGCCGGACCAACAGCATCCATCTGGACGCGGCGCCTGCGGCGGGCCGGCTGACGGTGGCGCCGAACCCCTTCACGCCCAACGGCGACGGCATTGCCGACCGCGCCCTGTTCCGGGTAGAGCTGCCCGTGGCGCGGGCGACGGCGAGGCTGACCGTGTTCGACCTGGAGGGACGCGTGAGGGCGGTGCTCGCTGACCACGTGGCGCTGCCGTCGGAGAGCGAACTCCTGTGGGACGGAACGGGCTCGGACGGCGCCCCGCTTCCGTCGGGGCTCTACGTCGTCTATCTCGAGGCGATCGACGCCCGAGCCGGCATCTTCGTCACGGCCAAGACGGCCGTCGGGATCGTGAGATAGGAGCCCCGCCATGGGAAGAACGACAAGCGTCGCGCGGCTCGCGCGGGGCTTCCGCGCCGCCGGTCCGACCGCGGGGCGCCTCCGCGCGGCCATGCTGCTCGCTCTCCTTCTGCACGCCTGTCTCGCGCGGGCGGCGTTCGAGGTCTCGTGGCCCGACGCCCGGTCGGCGGGGATGCTGGCGCCCGGCCTGGCGCTCGAGGGCTCACGCGGTCCCGAGCCCGCCCGAGCGTCTCCTGACTCGTCCGCGTCGTCCCGCGCGTTGCCCGGTCTCCGCGTGACGGTCTCGGCCGGCCAGCTCTACGGCGTCCGCGAGGCCGCGGGGTGGGGCGCGCGCGCCTCGACAGGGTTCGGGGCGGTCTCGGTCGGCATCGAGCTGTCGAGGCTCGGGAGCGAGCTCTACGAGGAGCGCTCCCTCTCTGTGCGCGTCGGGCTCGACGCCGACCCGGATCTCGGCCTGAGCATCCGGGTGCGCGGTCTCGGCATCGCCGCGAGGGGAGTCGACGACGTCTGGACGACCGCGGTCGACGCCGGCGTGACGAGGCGCCTGCTCGGCCGCATCCGGTTGAGCGCCGCGTGCGAGAACCTGACGCGCTCGAGGATCGGGGACTCGCCCGTTGCCGCTCGGGCGGGTTTCGGAGCGG
>JBDRTQ010000040.1:0-3743 GCA_043823885.1 Candidatus Eiseniibacteriota bacterium
CACGTGGCCCCTACACGCTGCCGCCGCACGCCTATTCCGTCAAACCCGACCGTCGCGAAGATCTGTTCGCGACCGGTGTCATCTTCTCCGCCATGCTCTCGCCCGGCGGGATCCCACGCTTCGGCGGGGATCTCATCGCGCTCGGCGTCCCCGCTGCGATCGAGGCCATTGTCGCCCGCGCCATCCATCGCCGCATCGACGCCCGCTGGGCCTCGTCCCGGGAGATGCGCGCGCAAATCCGACCCTACGCCGAGATCGTCCGCGACGACATCGCGTCCGTGACCGAAACCGTCGTCAACGACCTGCGCGTGCTGCGCAACCGTGAACGCGTCCTCGACGTCATCCCCGCGCGTTTGCGCCTTGAGACCTCGAGCTCCACGATGGCGTCCGGCCTTGCCGGCGCCCTGATTCGCGCGCTCCAGAAAGAAACGGGCGGTCGCTGGAACGAGATCGCGCACCGCGTCCCTGGTATCGACCGGTTGCTCGAGCTCACGCCGCAAACAGGACCGATACCGGCCACGCCGGTCATCGCCGCGCTCGAGGAGGCCGATGCCCTGTGCGGTGTCGACGATCGCTTGTTCTGCGTGATCATCGGCGAACGCGCCGGCAACGACGAGCTCAATGCGTTGTTCCAGGAGATGCTTGGCGGAGCGCCTACGCCCGAATTCCTCTTCGATGGGCTCTCGTCCTTGTGGCCGAAGGTCATCGGACAGGGGATTCCCCAAGCCCGCCAGGTCGGTCGTGGTTACGGCCGCTTCGAGGTACGCGATCAGCTCGAGCCATCGTTTGCCCTGTGTTCGGCCTTGGCCGGCGTGATCAAGGCGGGCCTGGAACACCTCGGCGCCCAGGCGGTGGAAGTATCGAAGATCGCGTGCGAAGCCGTCGGCGATCCCGCCTGCATGTTCAACGTCACCTGGATGAGCTGACGGCTGACTGCTGAGGGCGTGATCCTGGCCCTGATCATGCGGCGAGTCGCGTGCGATTGGCTTCGGTGAAGACGTTCCATGCGGGTTCAAATGCCCCGCTGACCACATGTGCGCGGAGGGTGACGACCGCCTGGCCACCGGACTGTGACCACCTCATGCCGGTGCGGCGCAGGCGATCGCAGATGGTGAGCTTGCAGGTGGACTCGGTGACACCCGAGCCGATAGGCAGATTTTGCTCTCGTATCTCGGAGTAGTTTAGCCGGTCTTTGTGTCGCTCAAAGTAGGTGGGCTGCCGCTTGCCCTTCGTCTTCCTGGTCGACATGGCCTCGGTTCCTGCGTGCTCGCGTATCTCCTGGAGGTCCGCGAAGACCTGAGCCGCGGCGCCGGGGACTTCGAGGAGCTGGTAACGCATATCCCTCAGCTTCTGCTGGGTCTCGAGGGTCGATGCGCCGTTCGCCTTGCTGACGTGGCGATGCAGGTGTTCCGCCGTGTGGAAGAAGTCGACGAGCTCGTGATCTGCGCCGACGTCGCTCAGGAAGGTCCAGTTGTTGGCGGCTCCGTCAGCAATGGCCAGGACCTTTAGGTCGGGCCTAACCGTTCGGATGTGCTCCAACTCCTTGCGAAGCCAGGATTTGGTGGTGGCCTTGTTCTCCTCCGGCATCCGTCCGTAGCGACGTGTATGGAGCCTCTCGCCCTCGGCGTCATAGAAGGAGATGACCCCGACCGACGCTTCACGCCACCCTGCGGGTCCCTTGTCAGCCTGGCCTCGAGCACGCGCTGCGGCCTTCAATCCGGCCTTGTTCGAGTCGGTCATCAGCACCATCACCCCGTCGAGCGACACCGCAACAGCCTTCGCCTCGCCCGGAATGTCGAGCGCCTCCCGAACCGCCCGTTCGTTCGCTTGCCTGTCCTCCTCCCACAGGTTCGACAGATGACCGCCAAGACGCAGCAGCGAGCTGCGCGACACCGGCATACAGCCCGCTTCTGCGAAGAACTGCTCGGCCCGCTCCATGGGCATCTCGGCTATGGCCAACGCTCCGAGCTTGGCCGCCTTCTCGGTCCAGAATCCCGCCATCAGTGGCGCGCGCTCCTCGACGAGGCAGCGCGTCGGCCCATTCCGGTGCGCCCGGAACAACGGTCGATCGACGACCACCGCGCCGAAGGACGTCATCACCCTCAACCCCGAATTCACGGCGACCCGCCACAGCACGCCGTCGACGAACTCCTCGGTCGGAGTCAACGCCTCCAGGCGCCGCTTCATCAACGCTCGCCCGACCTCCATGAGCTTGGCCATGGACGCGACCTCGAACTCCGCGACCTCTGACGTCGACTCGTTCGCCAACTCGACGAGTTCTTGAACGACTCCATAAATGTCCTCGGGCAATGTAGACTGCGGCTGCATCGGGCGCTCCTTCATGCCTGTTTGTGTAGTGACTTGCAGCATGATCCCGGAGCGCCCGATGCACCACCCCCGGGGGCCTCCCCTGCTCAGGCCCAGATCTGCACCCACTGCTGATCGCTAAACGTTGAAACGGAAGTTGAGGATGTCGCCATCCTCGACGAGGTAGTTCTTGCCCTCGACGCGGAACTTGCCTTGTTCCTTGAGCTTCTGCTCGCTGCCGGCCGCGATGAATTCGTCGTACTTCATCACCTCGGCCCGGATGAAGCCTCGCTCGATGTCCGAGTGAACGCGTCCCGCCGCCCGCGGCGCGCGATCGCCTCGACGCGTCGTCCATGCCCTGACCTCGTCGGGGCCCACCGTGAAGAAGCTGATGTAATCCAGCAACTGGTAGACGCGGCGCACGAAGCGGGCGGACGCGGCCTCGGCCAGCCCGAGACTTTCGAGGAACTCCCCCTGATCTTCAGCGGGCAGGCCCGCGATCTCGGCTTCGATGGAGGCACACACGGACATGACTTCCACACCACGCGCCGCACCCGCGTCGATCAATGCCTGGGGCGGCGGGTTCGCGGCATCGTCTTCTTCGACGTTCACCACGGCCAACATCGGCCGCCGGGACACGAAGCCGTAGGAGGCCATGACCGTCTCTTGCTCCGGACGTGTCTCCATCGACCGCAAAGGTCGACCTTCGGACAACACTGCAAGGCACGCCTCCAGCGTCTCCACCTCGATCCCTGACGCTTGCTCCCTGCGAAGTCGATCGAGCCTCTTCTCGACCACGATCTGGTCGTTGATCAAGAGCTCGGCCTCGAAGTCGTCCATCTCCCGCACCGGATCCGCAGCGTTTCCGTCGAGCCCCGGGAATCCTCGAAGCACCAGCGTCAAAGCATCGACTTCTCGCAGAGACTGCAGCGTAGCGGGGTCGAGACCGCCGCCCTTCGTGCGCGGCCCGGGCACGTCCACGAATCGAACCTCCGCGAACTTCGTGCTCTTGGGCGAGTACATCGCGGACAGCTTGTCGACGCGCGGGTCCGGCACCTTGATGACACCAAGGTTCGGCTTGTCCGCACGACCGCCGACCCCCGTCGCTGCCTTCTGTCCCGTCAGGGCGTTGAACAACGTCGTCTTGCCCGTCTGGGCATATCCAACCAATGCAGCTCTCATGATTCGTGCCTTCCTCGCGCCGACCGTTACCGAAGCTTCAGGTCGTCACTAATCCATCCGACCGGTGATCCGCGAGGGATCGATCCATTGGCCCGCCTCGGCTTCGCCCTCCAACCGGACGAAGTATGCATCGCCAGGAGCCTGCAGTACTTCAGCTGGCACCGATCGCCCGCCGACGTCCACGAGCACCTTGTCTCCAACCTGAAACGATTTGCCGTCGAAGCCCCATCCTTGAGCGTTCGCCGACCCGGTGG
>JBDRTQ010000041.1:0-2111 GCA_043823885.1 Candidatus Eiseniibacteriota bacterium
CATTCGTCACGGAACGGCGATTACCACCGCCGCCACTTGTCCCGATATGATGGCGGGTCTAGGATTGGCTTGCCGGATTCAGCGGCCCTTTCGGCGATGAACGTGCTGAGTGAGTTGCTCAAGCGCCACCCAGATCTATGCGACGAGGCGAGGAGCATCGCGGAGAGTCTGGCGAGCAAGAAAGGCCAGGAGGCGAGCGGCGAGGATGGAGGCTCGGCAAGCAGGCGCGGCCGACGAGAGCAAGGGTTGAGGTCCAGATGAGCGAGTACCAGTACTACGAGTTCCAGGCCGTGGACCGACCGCTGACCCGGAAGCAGATGGCTGAGCTGCGCCGCTACTCCTCCCGGGCGCAGATCACGTCCAGCAGCTTCGTGAACGTCTACAACTATGGCGATTTCAAGGGCGACCCAGAAAAGCTGGTGGGGAAGTACTTCGACGCCTTCCTCTACCTCGCCAACTGGGGGACTCGCTGGCTCATGGTGCGTGTCCCCAAGAAGCTGCTGAATCCGAAAACGGCGACGCCATACAGCGCGGGCGACTGATCTCGGCGTCAAAGAACGAGATTACCGACTGGATCTCAAAGCTACCGCCCAAGAAGAAGGACACCTTGCTGGCCAAGATGATCGCGGACGACGATCCTCACCTGATTGTCGAACTCGAAAGACGGGCGATCGATTCGACTCGTGGCACTGCGTCAAGATCATCCTCTCCGCGACGAACGGCCGGCGGACTCCTCAAACTCGCCCGCGTTTGCGGCGATGCCCGAAAGGAGCGGGAGGCCGCAGAGCAGGCCCGTAAAAAGGCCAAGCGGGAACGGGAAGCCGCCAAGAGGAGGAAACAACATCTCGAGTCCCTCCGGGGCAAAGAGTCCAAGCTCTGGTCAAACGTGCACCAACTCATCGGCACCCGCCAGCCCAAGGGCTACGACGAGGCTGTCTCCCTCCTCCTGGACCTGCGCGATCTGACCGAGATGCAGGGAGCCGAGAGCACATTCCGAATGAAGATGTCAGCCTTGCACGGCGAGCACGCGAGGAAGACGACGCTCGTGGAACGATTCCGAAAAGCAAAGCTCGTCGGTTGACGTTCATGAGCGGCCGCGATCCCATAGTTCTGCAAGCTGAGATCTCCCGAGCGGAAGCGCGCCTGGCCGATCTCGACGACGAGCAGAATCGCGTGACGCGGCACCTCTCGGACCTGAAGGCCGAGCTGTCATCGCTTCAAATGGCCGAAGAACAACATCAGCCACCCCTGCAGATGGCAATGCCGACCGGGCCTGCTCCCACGTCATCGGCGCAGAAGGTCGAGTTGTTCATGGACGTGTTCCGCGGCAGGACCGACGTCTATCCAAAGCGCTGGGTCAACACCAAGAAAGACACCAAAGGCTACTCACCGGCCTGCGGCAATGAATGGGCTCCCGGCCTGTGCGACAAACGCAGCGTCAAATGCGGCGAGTGCCCGAACCAGGCCTTCATCCCTGTGACCGAGAAGACCGTCCACGACCACTTCCAAGGGCGCCACGTGATCGGGATCTACCCGATGCTCCCGGACGAGACCTGCTGGTTCCTCGCCGTGGATTTCGACAAGGGGCAGTGGCAGGACGACGTCACCGCCTTCATCAATACCTGCAAGGCCAAGGGTGTTCCCCACGCGGTAGAACGATCGCGCTCCGGCAACGGGGCCCATGTCTGGTTCTTCTTCGCCGCTCCGGTGGGCGCCAGCACCGCGCGCAAAATGGGCTGCTTTCTGATCACCGAAACCATGGCCAGGCGGCACGAGCTGCCCATGACATCCTATGACCGGTTCTTCCCGAACCAGGACACCATGCCTCGGGGCGGCTTCGGCAACCTCATCGCCTTGCCTTTCCAAGATGGCCCACGCCAGCAGGGGAACTCGGTGTTCGTCGACGAGACCTGGACACCTTTCGCGGACCAGTGGGCCTTTTTGTCTTCGGTCCGTCGCATGCAACCGGCCGATGTCGAAGCACTTGCCCGCGAGGCCGCTGAGACGGGCCAGGTCATCGGGGTGCGAATGGGCGAGTCCGCAGACGATGAGGACAGGGCCACTCCCTGGCTGCGGCCGCCGTCGCGCAGAAGGCCCAAGCCTGTCACCAC
>JBDRTQ010000042.1:0-5448 GCA_043823885.1 Candidatus Eiseniibacteriota bacterium
GAGGAAACGTTCAGGCAACGTGGCATGAAGAGGCCCGGGAGCCAGTCGACTCCCGGGCCGTCGTGTGCATGGTCTGTCGCCTGAGCGCGGGGTATCTACTTCAGAAGGAGCATCTTCGCGGTCAGTGTCTCGCCGCCGGCCTCGATACGATAGAAATACGCGCCCGCAGCCACAGCCCGTCCGCTGTCGTCGCACCCGTCCCAGCGTACGGCGTGAGGACCCTCTCCCCTGCGCTCGTGGTCGACGAGCGTACGCACGACGCGGCCCGACGCGTTGTGGAAGGTGAGGAACACCGGCACGTCGCCCGGGAGTTCGTAGTTGATGACGGTGCTGAGTCCGAACGGGTTGGGCGCGTTCGGACGCAGGGCAAGGCTCGACTGCCTGTGGGAGTCGTCCGAAGCCGTGACCGTGTCCCCGCACGACAGGTAGCTGACCGAGAAGTCGTCGATCGCTGCCTCGACGAGCGAGCCGCCCGGCAGGTCGGCTACCTCGACGCGCACACGGACCAGGTCGGTCAGCGCAATGTGGTCGCCGACGAGGATCGTCTTCCTGTGCCAGCCCTGCGGCAACGGAGCCCGCGGACCGATGGTGTCCGCGGCGGTCCAGCTGGCGCCGCCGTCGTCCGACAGGTAGGTGATGAAGTAATCGTCATTCGGGTTGTCCCCGTGGTCGTTCCGGTACCAGTAGGCGAACTCGACCACGGCCTCGGACCCACCGGTCAGGTCTATCATCGGTGACGTCACCCTGGTCCAGTCCTTGTCGACGTCCGAGTCGCCGTCCAGGTTGCCCGTGAGGAAACAGCTGCCGGACCCGTCGTAGTCGGTCGTCGGGTCGCTTCTGTCTCCGGCTCCGGCCGGGACCCCACGCTCCCAGGAGCCGCCCGTCAGTTCGGCGCCGTTCTGAACGGTCCATCCCGTGTCGGTCTCGAAATCGTCCGTGAACACGGGGAACGTCGTGCCCACGAGGAATGAGTGGACGTTCCCTGCCGCGTCCGGTGGGTTGTAGACGGTGCCGTACCTGACGCCTGCCGCGGCGAAGAAGCATTCAGGCGCGTCGCCGCACGAGACCGCAGGGAGCGTCGCCTCGAACAGGCCGCCGCCGAGAGGATCGAGCGGCAGGACATTGTAGTCGCCGCCGTCGAGGCGGTAGTGCATCACACCGGTCCCGCGCATGTACGAGTCGGTGTGCGTGTCTATCCGCACGGATATCGTGGTCGGCGCCCCGGGCTGGATGACGCCCGGCGTGCCGTCGGGCAGGGCTATCTGAATGGGGTCACGGTACTCGACCCAGTTGGCCGACCACCCGACCGCGTTCCTGCCGTAGCCGATCTTCATGTAGCCGTTCTCGCCCCACATCATTCCCCACGAGTTCCGGAGGAACCAGACCCCCTCGGGGCCCTGGTTGTCGTCCCACCCCACGAGCACGACCGCGTGGTTGATGTCGTGGTAGATGCCTCCCGTGAAGACGCCGCCGTGGTACGCGGAGAACGCCTGGTCGGCCATGACGCCGACCGACACCGGGCCGTATCTCATGATCGCGCGCTTGATCAAGTCGGTGTCCGGTATCTCCACCGACTTGTCCAGGAATCCCCATCCGTCGAGGCTGTAGCCGTGCGGGTAGGGACAGTCGCAGGGCGCGTTCGTCGCGGTGTACGGGAAGTCGTCCTCGAGGACCGCGCCCGCGCCGCCGCAGTGATCCCTCTTCAGCATGTGATACCCGTGAGCGAACCCGCCGCCGCTGCAGCTCCAGCCGCTCTGGTTGCAGCTGACGAGCCATTGCTCGGCGAGGTCGACCTCGACGCCGTCCTTGATGAGGATGTTGCACTCGAACGCGCCGGCGGTGCTGAACGCCCAGCAGCTGCCGCAGCTGCCCTGGGCCTTGACGGCCGTCGTTCCGTCCATGGTCCGCCAGTCGAACTTCGCGGGCGGGACTCCGCTCGGCGGGCTGCCGCCGAACGGCGAGCCGATGCTCTTCGGACTGTGCCTGTCCTTGCCGGCGGGCGCGCCGTCCTCGTCGCCGCCGGGCATGATCCCGTTGATCGTCTCGAAGCTGAGCCCCATCAGTTCGCCGACCGTCCCCAGCTCCCTCCCGTCCTCCGAGACGCACACGGCACACTCCGACGTGAAGGTACCCGTGTCGGTTCTCTTCGTGCGGATGCCGAGGCCCTGCAGCGCGCAGTAGGAGTACTCGGTCGCGACCTTGCCGCGGTAGAAGTCCCACGCGTCGACTCGCCGTCCGTCGGGCAGCGCGCACACGCCGTGCTGGCCGCCGTCGCCGTCGACGATCACATACTCGTAGCCGAGTTCTTCGCAGTAGACCGCTGCGGGGTTGGGCATGGAGAGCATGGGAGAATCCGCGAGAGCGGGCGCTCCCACGAGGAGGATGAAGAGTGCTGCTAGAAATGCTGCGCAGGGCACACGCACGGCAGGATCAATGGTGGCCTTCACAGCCTCTCCCCTTCAGCGCGCATCCTGCTCATGGGATGGACAGTACCATCCTAGCAGAACGGCATGACCGGCTCCAGCAGGAAACGGTCCCGCGGGTGCGGAGAGCCGTCCCGTCTGCGGAGCGCCAGGGGGGCTGTCATGCGGCCGGCGGTCGTCCAACAGGTGAGACACGGCCGGGAGGCCGGGGGTTTGTTCGCGAAGGCCATGTGGGACCGGACTGACCATTCTCCGCTACTCAGCGGGACGGACGTCAGAAGCTTCCTCCGAGCGCGACGCCCGGTATCAGAATGAAACCCTCATCCTTGTAAAGCATGTTCATGGTCGGCCGCACGAAGAAGCCGCTCTCGGACTGATACTGATAGCCGGCAGAGAAGGTCCCGACCCACTCCGCCCATCCGTCCTCCCAGTTGGTCGCACCCGCGAAGTAGGTGATGCCCCCGGAGAGGTACATGCTGTGGATGTCCCCCACCGGGATGAGCGAGACGTAGATCGGGAAGAGGCCGACCCCCCCTCCCTCGGCGCCCCAGCCGACCGCGCCGACGCCGAGCCCGATGCGGTTGTTCAGGTAGCGCTCGTAGCCAGCGCTGAAAAGGATGGCCTTGCCCCCGATCTCGCCGAAGACGAGATTCGGGCGCTGCTCGCGGATCCCCTCGGCGTGCGCGGTCAGGGGCGCCAGAATCAGCATCAACGCCAGGCACAACAGAGCGGTCAGTCGCACGGCACACCTCCTCAGGGACGAAGTCGGTCAGGTTTTCAAGGGTACGCTACTACCGGCGGGGTGGTGGGTCAAGGCGAATCGGGGGCGGTGTCGGGGGCGGCAACGCGGGAAAGCGCCCCACGACGGTCGTCAGGCGGGAGAACCGGGGACTGCGCGCAGCGAGTAGGGGCTGGATGGCCTCACCGATGCTTGAGAGTTGGGACCACCTACTCGGCCGGCTCGGTGACGCCGGCTACCTTATCAGCACCAGCTTCCGGATCGCCTGCGACTCCTCGACCTTGAGCAGGGCGAAGTAGACACCGCTCCCCATCTCTGCGCCTGTCACGTCCCTGCCGTCCCACCGTGCCGTGTGGACACCGGCAGGGTGACCGCGATCGACGAGAGTTCGAACCATGCGACCACAGAGGTCGTAAACGGCAAGCAGCACCGGGCCATCAGCGGGGACCGCGTACTCGATGGAGACCGCGGGGTTGAAGGGATTCGGGAAGCTCCTGATCGCCGGGCCGCGAAGCCCGACCTGCCCCGCGTCCTCCACACCCGCGGCGACGAGCGAGTTCATCCGTTCGGCCTCGGCCGCGATGATGCCGCACGTGCTCGAGTCTTCCGGGCAGTAGACACCGAAGCCGTCGTAGTCGGGGTAGTCGTCGTGGTAGAGGATCCAGAGGTTCGACCCGCCGGCCGCCTCCCCTGCCTGAGCGGCCTGGTAGATCTCGTCGAACCAGCCCTGGAAGAACAGATCCCGCGTCTCGACGGGACGCTGCTTCCCGAACTCCTCAAGGATCACGGGCTTCCCAAGCAGCTCCGTGCTGTCGTCGATGTGATCGCTCATCCACGACATCGATTGCGCGTAGTCCATCCCCCACCAGTCCGGCCAGCCGTGGATGCAGGCGAAGTCGATGGTTTCGACTGCGTGGTGCGGAACGAAATCAACCCCCAGCGATGACATCCAGCTGTGCGGATTGTGGTCGGGACCGGCGGGTCCGTAGAAGCCCTCGGAGCCCGTCGTCACGAGGTGTGCGGCGTCAATGCTCTTGATGTAGGACGACATCTCAACGATCCACTCCCCCAGAGTTGCTCCGGTGGGATCGGATTCGCATCGTGGTTCGTTCGCCAGTTCCCAGGCGAAGACCGTGGGGTCTTCCCGGTAGACGCGACCGTTGAAGGTGTTCACGCGGTTGAGGACAGTGTAGACGTGGTCCTTGTACCACGATCGGCAGTTCTCGTCGCTGTAGAAGTCGTCGTGGGCAGAGGCCGTGCCGCTCCATGCGACGTACTGGTTCATGCCGCCGTAGTCATCCCAGTCGTTGACGAGCGGCAGTATGACTCGCAGCCCGTACTCGTCGGCCAGATTGAGCACGTAGTCCAGCCCCTCGAAGACGTACTCCTGGTAGACACCCGGCGACGTCTGCAGCGCGTTCCACTGGCCCGCCCCGTCATTGAACGCCCACGTCCTGAGGACGGTGAGCCCCAGGCCGGCAGCTTCGGCCTGGACCTCCTCTACATAGGAGCGCAACCCGGGGTCGGCCGCGAAGACCATGAGGTAGTAGTTGTTGCAGCCGACGTAGTAGAAGGGGGCTCCATCGAGTATGAAGCTGTCCCCTTCGACAGACACGGTCCCGACGTTTTCGGCGGCGACGGTCGACGGGCAGGTCACGATCGCCGACAGGACGAGAGGCAGGATCGGGAACCGCATCAGGTGATGGCGGTGCATTGCATCCTCCTCTCCTCGCGGACGTCCCAGCGTCGACGTGATCCGATCACCCGAGCAGGAGGCGAAGGCCTCCGCGGCGTGCCTTAACGTGCCGTCGGCTGCCCGGCCGTCTACTACTTGAGCAGCACGACCTTTCTGGTCAGCGAGGCGTTCTCGGCCGTCAGCCGGACGAGGTACACGCCCGACGCCACGGCCTCGCCGCCTGAATCGGTCCCGTCCCAGACCACCGAGCTGCGACCGCCGGGCACTTTCCCGCTGACGAGTGTGGTCACGCGCACGCCCGCGATGTTGAAGACCGCAAGGTCGATGTCAGCCCCGGCGTCCGGAACGGTGTAGGCGATCGTCGTGACGGGATTGAACGGGTTGGGCACGTTCTGGTCGAGTTTCGCTCCGGTCACCGACCAGGATCCATCACCGGGAACGCCGACTTCCAGCTCGTAGTTGTAGTGGCCCGTGCGCCGGTTGTTGTGGCGATAGTTGCCCCACTCAACGCCGTCTCCGTCCGCGTAGGAGCCGCCCGTGTCCCAGATGTAGACCATGCCGTCCATGCCCGAGACGATGACCTCCACGTC
>JBDRTQ010000043.1:0-2448 GCA_043823885.1 Candidatus Eiseniibacteriota bacterium
GTGCAGGAGCCGAGCGGATACATGGCCCTGTCGACGTGGAAGTTCATCTCGGCCAGACGCGTGTAGTGCCTCACGACCTCGGGCTCGGAGAGTTCGGGAAGCTCGGGTGGAGCAGAGCGCAGACTCGAGGCCCCGAGAGCATCTGCGAGACCCACCTGGGGAACGTCCAGCACCGGCAACCTGCAGCCGGACCGCCCCGGGTGCGAAAGCTCGAAGACGGTCGGCTCGAGGACCTTCCCTGTCGTCCTGGGATCGGTCATGAGGTACCCCCCGCCGAGACGACGGCCTCGATACCCGACGCGAGGGAATCGATGTCCTCCCGCGTGTGGCGCTCCGAAACGGAAACGAGGAGGCTCCTGTCCATGTCGCCGTAGTAGCAGCCGCACGAGATGCCGGGCCAGATGCCGACCCGGCCCAGTTCCTCCTTGACGCGGTGGGCGGACATGGGGAGGTCGACGACGAACTCCCTGAAGAACGGTCCGTCGAAGCGAAGGCCGACGCCGTCGACAGAGGCCAGTGCCTCTGCGGCGTAGTGGGCCTTCGACGTCACCTGCACGGCGAGTTCCCGGAAGCCCTTCTTCCCCAGCAGCGACAGGTAGACGGTGGCGGCGAGCGCAATGAGTCCCTCGTTGGTGCAGATGTTCGATGTGGCCTTCTGCCTGCGTATGTGCTGCTCGCGGGTCTGAAGCGTCATCACGTAGCCGCGTCTTCCCTCGGTGTCGGTGGTGGCCCCGATGATACGGCCTGGCATCCTCCGGACGTACTCTCGCCGGGCCGACATGAAGCCGAGCAACGGTCCCCCGAATCCCACGGGGCTTCCCAGCGACTGCCCCTCGCCGACGGCTATGGCCGCGCCGTAGTCGGACGGGGGTTTAAGCACTGCGAGCGACAGCGGATCGACGGACGCCACGAGCAGCGCTCCGGCCGCCTCGCACATCGCCGACAGCGACTCTACGGGTTCCAGCATTCCGAAGAAGTTCGGGTGCTGGACCACGAGGACCGCCGCGCCTTCCAGATGCATCTCGAGCGCGGTCGTGTCGGTCACGCCGCCGGTCATCGGCAGCTCCACGATCTCGATGTCGGACGCCTCGAGATAGGTCGCGACGACCGCCCGCAGTGACGGGCCGGCCGTGCCGGCGACCAGTACCTTGTTCCGCCGCTTGATGCCGACCGCCATCAGACAGGCCTCGGCGGCGGCGGAGGCGCCGTCGTACATCGACGCGTTGGCCACGTCCATGCCGGTGAGCCGGCAGATGAGAGACTGGAACTCGTAGATGCTCTGCAGCGTCCCCTGGCTGGCCTCGGCCTGGTACGGTGTGTAGGCGGTGTAGAACTGAGGCATGCTCGTCACGTATCGGACGACCGCAGGCACGGTGTGATCGTAGATGCCGCCGCCGAGGAACGAGACCACGTCGTCCGCGGTCCGGTTCATTGACGCGAGACGCCGCATGTGCCGGACGAGCTCGGCCTCGGACAGCGGGCCGGGCACGTCGAGCTCCGCCTTCGCGCGCAGCTCGAGCGGAACGTCGGCGAAGAGGTCCTCGATGGAGCTGACCCCTATCTCTCGGAGCATGTCCTCACGGTCACGGTCTGTGTTGGAGACGTACGGCAAGCCTACCCCTTGATGTGCGCCTCGTACTGCTCGGCGGTCATGAGCCCGGAAACATCCGCTTCTTCTGCGAGCCTGAGCCTGGCGATCCACCCGGCGCCGAAAGGATCGGAATTGATGAGAGAAGGATCGTCATCGAGAGCGGTGTTCCCCTCGAGGATCTCTCCCGCGACGGGCGCGTAAAGTTCGCTGACGCTCTTGACCGACTCGATCGTCGTCAGCACGTCGCCGGCGGACAGGCTCGTGCCGGGCTCCGGAAGTTCGACGAACACGATGTCCCCGAGTTCTCCCTGTGCGTAGTCGGTGAGCCCAAGCGTGGCCACGTCACCCTCCACACTGAGCCATTCGTGCGTCTCAGTGTACAAGCGGTCCTTCTCACCCATTTCTCACCTCGCAGACTGTCGCGTAGAAGCGCCCCCGAGCCGGCGGATGTCTCCCGGTCGCCGGCAGGACGCTACCGCTTGCGCCTGGCACTCCCCTCCCGATAGAACGGAAGAGTGACCGTGCGCCCCTCGATTCTCCTGTCTCGTATCTCTATGGAAATCTCACCGGTGACGTCCGACCGCACGTAGCCGAGCCCGACGCCCCTCGAAAGGCTGGGAGAGAACGTCCCGCTGGTGACGTACCCCACCTTCTCGTCTCCTACGAAGATGTGATGCCCCGGCCGCGGAATGCCCCTGGCCGTGAGTTCGAACCCGACGATGCGCTCGCGGACCCCGTCCTCGACCTTCTTCGCGATCGCGTCGCGTCCGATGAACTCACCCTTCGAAAGCCTCGTGATCCACATCAACCCCGCCTCTGCCGGCGTGCGGTTCTCGTCCATCTCACTGCCGTAGAGG
>JBDRTQ010000044.1:0-2649 GCA_043823885.1 Candidatus Eiseniibacteriota bacterium
GCCTACCAGCGAAACCGCGCGAGAAGCAAGACCGGTATCCAGGCATGTGTATCCAGGCACTGACAGGGGAAACCAGCGCGGCCCGGCACCATCCGAGAACCACCACACGTCCGTGCGTGGCCCCAGACCCCTGGAACACCGCCCCCGGCGTGCCGCTCTACGGGACTCGCTTGACCTCGATGCCACTCCATGTCAGGTGGACTGTCGCGCGCGACGCGACCGAGGCGGCCGTTCGGTCAACACCGACGGAAGGCCTGGCGAGGCCGCCTGTGCTTCTCCTGCCATCATCCGTGCGCGTTGGCTCGTCCTACGGTCTACAGGCACTGTGGGCACGACCGCCAAGTGCCCCCGTATCGACGACATTGTCTGACCACCAGCACAGACATGCGGAGTGCGCTTGACCCCAACAGCGGCGACGTGTAGGCTTCCGGCAATATGAGCCTGAGAAAATCCATACAGTCTGCTTTGCGGTCTCTTTGGCTGGTACCCGTGCTCGCAGTCGCGCTGTCGACGCTTCCGTGTCAGCGCGCCCAGCCGGAGGAATGCCTCGTCCAGTGGAACCACCTCGTCCCGCCGGGCGGCTACGCCTATGCCCGATACGACAGCTCGGCCGGCATGGCCAGGCCGACCGTCGTCTCCACTGTCTCGTATGGTCCGGCCTTCGGCCCGGACGACCCAAGACTGGAATCAGTGCTGACGGCAGAGGCCAGGGACGCCGTGTCTCTCTGCCCCGAGTGGTTGAAAGACGATCTAGGACTGAGACTCGCCGACCTCATGACCCTCCCGATCGACGTTGGTGAGAAGGCGCGGCCCGCCTTCGCCGATGTCAACGCCGACGGACTGGCTGATCTCGTGGTATCGGACGACGGCGACCGTCAGCACGTCTTCCTGGCGCCCGCCTGGACTCCGTGCGACGGCCTCGGCCCGGTTGAACCCGGCTCGCTTCAAGAGCGCGCCGACCTCAACGGCGACGGACGCGCTGACCGCGCGCTCCCGGACGGCGAGGGCGCGATTCGATTCGAGGGCAGGAGGTTGGCGCTCGACAGGCTGGATGGTCTCTCGTTCGGTACCGCGTCCGGTGTAGCTCTGGCGGATGTAGAGGGCGACGGTCTGGTGGATCTCGTAGTGGGAACCGCGCACGGAAAGATCCTCGTCTATCGCAACTGGGGCTCGACGACCGACCCTTGCTTCCTCGCCTCATCTTCCGAGACCGAAGTGCTGTTCCCCATGGAGCTGGGCACCTGCGCGGTGCCCACCGTCGTCGACCTGGGTTCTCGCCACCCCGCCCTCGTGGTCGGCTCGCAGCGGGGGGGCCTGCGTCTCTTCCATGCTGTTGAAGGCCCCGTCGCCGCGGGCCCGACTGCGGTCAGCGCCGTTCCGGCGGGCTGGGAAGAGGACCGGGACGCGTTCGGCGTGCTGGACATCGGCGCGGGTCTCGCGCCCTGCGGTCTTCGCCAACGTGACGGTACCGACGCGGGGCTGGTTTGCGGCACGCGCGATGGCGCGCTCCATCTCGTGTTCCCGCGGGAAGGGTCTCGCCCTGCGGAGACCAGGCCGCTCTTCGGCGGAGCCTCATTCGGGACCTACATCAGCCCTGCTGCGGGCGACCTGACCGGCGACGGCGTCGACGATCTCGTGGTCGGAACCAGGGAAGGGGACGTCTTGCTGTTCCGGGGCGCTTCGGCTGAGACCCGGACTCCCTCTTTCGCCCCCGTGCCTGACAGCCTGCCCGGAATCCCCCCGATTCCCTCCGGCCGCCCGGCGATCGCCGGGCGTGACACTCTCCTGTTCGGCAGACAGGACGGTACCCTCATGCTGTTCGCGCGGCGCGGGAGCGAATGGCTGGACGTAAGCGAGGATTCCGCCGTGGCCGGCATCGATGTCGGCGAGTTCTCCGCGCCCGCTCTCGTGGATCTTGACCTGGACGGGTGTCCGAGCTCATCGTCGGGAACGGCGAAGGCCGGCTGACGTACTTCGTCCTCCAGAGAACGAACTCCGGACAAGGTAGCCGCTACGTCGAGCGGCACTCCTGGCAATTCGACGGCAACTCCGCGGTCTCGGGCGTGGACAACTACTACTCTCGCTACTACCCCGAGGCCATTGAGCTGCGCTGCCCATCCGACTCGGCCGCGGTGAATGGCTTCGCCAGACAGATCGTCGCGGCAGATGCGCAGCTGCTCGACGAGATCGCCTTCTGCGTCGCTCACACACCTACCGAGGTCCTGAGGGCGATGCACCGACGGGGCCAGGTGGATCTCTTCGAGAGGAACGCACGCTGCATCTACTCGGCCGCCGAGAGCGCGTCGTACGCACGCCTGGTGGATCTGGACGGCCAAACGAGACTGGAACTGAGAACGGAGCGGCCCGTCGGTCTGTCCCAAGCAGGTGATGAGGCGGGTTCCGGCCGCCCTGGACTCCCTGCGAGTGCAGACAGCATCTGGGTTCCGGTTGGCCGCTCGGACTACTACCGGTTCGTCGTGCACCCGAGGACTCTCTTCGAGGTGCCGGCCCGCGTGGACGTCGGCTTCTGGCGCAGAACCGCCGAAGAGCACGGGATGAGCGGGGACGAATGGCTCAGGTTCGATCCGGGACCCCTGTACGGGACCTCGGACGAGCACGTCTTCTGGCGCGAGGCCCTGCCGAAAGACA
>JBDRTQ010000045.1:0-3108 GCA_043823885.1 Candidatus Eiseniibacteriota bacterium
GGCCTGCGCCGCGTTCCCCCGGCGGGGGAGTGGGAAGCAGGAGACAGAGCCGCCCGGTAGCCGTTGGCCGCCGGGCGGCTCTCCGTATGGGACCGCGGGGACTACCTCCGCCGTGGGGGCGCTCGGTGGGCTCCGTCCCTCGAGGGAGCGTGCGGGGAACGCTCACCAGTGGGCTCAGACACGGTTCTGAGGCCCCCCGCGCCGTGCCAACTCTCACCCCGCGGTCTCACGGGCCCCCCAGGGGAGGCCTTCCAGAGGGTCCCGGGGGCATTTCCCGCCCGGGGCTTCCCCGGCGCGGGCGGTCCTCGGTCTTTCGCTTATTGGCTTGACAATCTCGCGGGCAGTAGCTATCTTTGTGTGGAGCAGGTATGCCACGTGGGGATGGTGTCACATCCTCAAGACCCTGACGGGGACCTGGCGCACGCGTCGGGCCCTTCTTGCGACCGGAAGGTCGCGCGGAACGTCGGGCGGCGGTGCCGCGCCGGCGCGGGGGGATGGCAGGATCTGCGAGGCCTCGGTGGGCCTCAGTGTGCAGAAGTCGGGGGCGGCAGGACGGCCACCGACGAGACCAGGGTCGGACCGGGCGTTGACGCGCCCGCCGACGGAACGAGAGGGGTAGAAGTAAGTGAGTACGACCGGAGTAGTGAAGTGGTTCAATGACGGCAAGGGCTTCGGCTTCATCACGCCCGATGACGGATCCAAGGACGTGTTCGTGCATTTCTCGGCTATCAGCGGCGACGGTTTCAAGACGCTGAACGAGGGCGACCACGTACAGTTCGACATCGTTGACGGAGATAAGGGTCCCGCCGCAGAGAACGTAGCTAAGATCGACAGCTAGGCGGCGGGAGACGAGAGTCTCCAGTCTGAAGCGACAGCAGGGCCGGTTCCGTGTAACGCGGGCGGCCCTGCTGTTTCGTTTGGCCCGGGTATCTTCCGCCGCGCCGGGCTGCCTCGCAGCCGGAACGAGACTGAGAGAGCGAGGGCGAAAACGAGCGCGCCCGGGACCGTGGGTCCCAGGCGCGTATCCGTTTCGGCGTGAACGTCGCAGGAGGACGGTCCGCCGCGAGCGAAGCTCGGCGGTCGGCGCCCGCTTGCCCCTACTGGACCTTCTCCTCGCCGAAGAGGGCCATGACATTGTCAATCATGTCCCTGACCTGGTCTTCCTGGCAATAGTAGAGCGGGAAGCCGATGTAGCAGGTGTTGCCGCGGTTGTCGCCTGAAAGGTAGAGGACGACGCTGGTCTCTCCCTCGAAGTTCATGTTGAGGAAGGCCTTGGTTGCGTAGATCTCGAGGCCGGTGCCCTGGAAGTTGACGAGACTCTCGACGTTCAGGCCACAGTGGAGGTACGCCTGGTTGCCCCCAGGCGGGTTACAGTAGAAGCTCCACTTGCCCACAACTCCTTCGCAATCTCCGGTGTCTATGTAGACCGGCTCGAATCCCAGCGCCTCGCCGTCGGCGGTCGGGATGGCCCCGTGCATGCAGTAGCCGTAGGCCCAGGGCGAGTTGGGGTTCGCGGCTTCACCGCTGTTCTCGATCCGGCCGATGTGCAGGTAGTCCCTGATGAATACCGCCGACGACGTCGTGTCTCCTTCGTCGATAGCGATCGAGTACGGTTCGTTGGCGACCTGTGTCATGACCTTCCAACCGCACAGAATGATGTTGCCGCCTACGCGCAGATAGCCCGAGAGCGCGTTGTACGAGGGCAGGAACGGGTTGAAGAGCTCCCCGATGGTCGCCTGTGCGTCATCGCAGTACCAGATGACAGTGGACGCCCCGCGCAGCGCATCGACATCCGGAGGCATCGGGTTGCCTGCCTCAATGTGCTGGGAGGGCTCCCACTCCGACCTGTCGCGGACGTACCCGGCCAGGATCCTGTTGTAGAAGCCGTTGCGGTCCTCGTCGGTACCCCAGAGGGGGAGATGCTCATTCTTGTTGTAGTCGTCCACAACGAGGATGTACTCGTCGAGGCTCGCCTCTACGACGTCGAAGTATATGCGGGCCCGCGTCATTACGTTGGCGTTGTCGAGCGCGCTGACGTAGAGAGAGTGGCGGCCGATCGTCGGCACCACGCTGAAGCGCCGATCGAAGATCGACCAGGCCGGCCACGTGGACGTATCGTCGTACGCGTGTCGGTACCCCACGACCTCTCCGCCGTAGTCCCCGGCGTCAGCGAACCAGAAGAACTGCAGCCGCTCTCCGGCGAAAATGGGCACGGGGATGTTGTACCTCGGAGGCCAGACCGGACCACGGAACGTATGGGTGCCGAACACGTTCGTGAATATGTAGAGCTTCGGCCCCGCGAGTTCCGGGTTGACCGTGAACACGCTGACCGCGGGCGTCTGATCGGCGGCGCCGGCATCGTCGGTCGCCCAGACCTCGAACCTGTGCTGACCTGCCAGAGGACCGAACAGCACCGACGTCTCATCGGGGCCAACGGTGATGCTCTCGGCGACGCTCGGATCGGGCGCCACCTGCACCCACTGGCCGCTCACTCTTGCGAACAGACGATAGTCGTACGCCACTATTACGCCGTCGCGGTCCCTGGCGGTCCACTCGAACGTCACCATCGGTCCCGTGACCGAGGCCGGGCCGCGAGTGATCTGTGTTTCCGGAAGGACCGTGGTGGCGGTGAAGACCAGCGACTCCGGCGTCGCGTCCTCCGCACCCTCGTTGTCCACGGCTCTCACCGCGAAAGAGTGCACGGCGTAGGCGTTCGTGGCGTCGTAATCGTCCGAGGCCCTCAGATAGAAGATGCTGTCGGTGCCCACCACCGAGCGCCCGTTAGTGTCGATCCAGTCGCTCCACGAAGCTATGCTGTCCGGCTTGTCCCAGGCAGTCTCGAAGTGTGAGATCTCCCCGTCCGCGTCCCACCCGAACCAGTTCATCCGGACCTTGTAGTTCGCCGTGCTCCCGTCGTCGGGAGAGAAGGAGAGCGTGGTCTCAGGAGGAATGTTCGCATCGCGTGTCCCCGCATCGAACTTCCCGCAGCCGAACATGAAGCCGGAAGCCAGGACGGCAGCGAACATCGCCAGTACCGTCAGTTTCTTGAACCTGGTCATCGTATCGAGTCCTTCCCCGGAAGGCGCCCCAGTTGGACGCTTCGTGCGG
>JBDRTQ010000046.1:0-4022 GCA_043823885.1 Candidatus Eiseniibacteriota bacterium
GTCAGGGCACGGCTCAGTACGGTCTGGACAGCTGGAGTTCCTACTTGAGGGTCGAGAACTGCTCGTTCGTCAGCTGCAACTCGGGCGCGAACCTGCGCTACGGAGACATGTCCACGCTGACGGCGAACGTCTTCTTGTCGAACTCGAACGGTGTGGCGGTCAGTGACAGCTCACGGCCGTTCTTCTCCGGCAACGTGATCGAACTGAACACGTTTGCCGGTATCTACAACACGGCTGAGCCGGGTCCCGAGGTGGGCGGTACGCTGGCGGACGCGAACGACATCATGGACAACGCGTACTTCCAGGTGTTCAACCTGACCGCCGCCGCCGTTGATGCGGACTACAACTACTGGGGCGGGACGTGCGTGGGCGACAGCCTGTTCTACGGTCTCGTGGACTACGTGCCTTGGACGGACGAGACCCACACGGAGACCTACACCGAGTGCGGCACGGGCGTTGACGGTCCTGCCGTGGTGAAGCCGTATCTCGGTCCCAACTTCCCGAACCCGTTCAACCCGTCGACGGCGATCCAGTACCGAGTGCCGTCGCCCGGCAGCCGGGTGACCCTGTCAGTCTACGACCTCTCCGGCCGCAGGGTGCGAAGCCTGGTCAATGCCTACAGAAGCGGGGGAGAGCACGTGGCGGTCTGGCGCGGTCTTGACGACAGCGGCCGCGAGGTGAGTTCCGGCGTCTACTTCTACCGTCTCGAGGTCGGTGACACCCGGCTCGAGCGCAAGATGGTCATGCTCAAGTGAACCGCGCGCCAGGCAGACGCGTTCGACGTCGCCCGGCCGATTCACGTTCTGCGACCACTGAGGGGGCCGCGCGGGACCAGTCCCGGGCGGCCTCTTGAATCTCGCGCCCACTCATGCTAAAATGGTAAATAGTAGGCTCTTAGAGTCGGTCTCGCTCCCCCCCGCGGACTGTGGAGGGGGCCTTTGTCCTTGAGCGGCTGCGGACAGGTGTGTCCGTCCTCTGGCCGAATCGTTCCGGGCTGATGGCACCAAAGGAGAACACCGATGTTCTCGAACACTCGATCCATCGTTGCATTCGCCGCCCTCGTCCTGACGCTGACCGTCGCGCCGCTCTTCGGCGCGCACGCGGAGGCGCCGGTCGACCGGGAGGTCACGCCGGAAGAGGAAGTGTGGCTCGCCGACGTCAGGGCGGAGATAGAGGCAAACGGATACGGCTGGACCGCCGGTCCCACGTCCGTCTCGCACCTCTCTCCGGAGGCAAGAGAGCGGCGCCTGGGCGGTCACATGTCCGAGCGGGAGGTCGCCTACTTCATAGCGCTCGAGCCCGAGCCAGAGGCGCTGCGCACGACGTTCAGGGACGCCTTTGACTGGCGCGACTACAACGGTGTGACCCCGGCCGACGACCAGGGCGACTGCGGGTCCTGCTGGGCGTTCGGGTCCGGCGGGTCGACGGAGGCGCAGATCCTCATTAACGAAGGCGTCATGCTCGACCTGTCCGAGCAGCAGTCGATCGACTGCAACTTCCAGGGGTCGGACTGCGACGGCGGCCAGTCTTCGCACGCCTTCCAGCTCCACCAGGACCCCGGCGGCGTGTTGGAGTCCTGCTATCCGTATCGGGCCGAGAACGGGACCACCTGCCGGCAGTACACCTGCGACCGGGTCGCCATCATCGACGGTCAGGCGACCATCTCGTACAACGTCGCCAGTCTGAAGTACGCCTGCCAGACCTACGGCCCACTCTCGGTCGGGATGTGCGTCTACGACGACTTCTACGGGTACACCGGCGGGTGCTACGAGCACGCGGGGACCGACGCCGTCAACCACAACGTGCTCATTTGCGGGTGGGACGACACCATGTGCGGCGGCGCGGGCGCGTGGCTGGTCAAGAACAGCTGGGGGAACGACTTCGGCGACAACGGCTTCTTCTGGATCAAATACAACAGCTGCTGGATCGGTCTGGGCGCGAGACGACCGATCAACGCGCACGTGCGCAAGACGCGACTGGTGCCGGACGAGTACTCTTCCATCCAGAACGCGGTCGAGAACGCGGAGCGCGGCGACATCATCAAGGTGGCGGGTGGGACGTACAGCGGGTCGGTGACTCTGACGGACTACCTGACCGTCTACGGCGGTTACGACCCGACCTTCACGACGCGCGACCCCGAAACGTATCCCACCGTGATCGACGCGGGCGGAACCGGCGACGGTATCACGTGTCTCAGCAACACCCACACGATCATCGACGGATTCGAGATCAGGAACAGCGGCGCCACATCCTACGGCATCCAGATCAAGAACAGCGACGTGGCCGTGCGCGGCTGCCGTATTCACGACTGCTGGCGCGGGATCGGTGTCATATTCGGAACCGGCACCATCACGGACCAGAACGCCGTCATCGAGTACTGCGAGGTCTACGACAACTCCGGCGCGGGTATCTTCATCAATGACGCGGACAACCCGCTCGTAGAACTCAGATACACGGCCGTCCACGACAACGGCGCGGAAGGGATCTACTCGACAATCTCGTCGGTCGAGATCCGCAACTGCACGGTGGCCACGAACGCGAGCGGCGACGGCATCGAGCTCAACGGCGGCGCGGGCACCATCAAGAACTGCATCGTCGCCGGTAACGGCGGCTACGGCATCCTGTGCGCGAGCGTGACGCCGACCGTCGACTACAACGATGTGTGGAGCAACACGAGCGGCGGCTACAGCGGCTGCTCGGCTGGCGCCAACGACATCTCCGTGGACCCCATCTTCTGCGACGCAGGGGCCGGGAACGTCTCGGTGCACGCCAGCTCGCCGACGCTGGGGGTGGGTGAGGGGGGCATCAACATGGGTGCGCTCGGCATCGGTTGCCCCGAGGGTCCGCAGGACCTCATCGTCGCCCAGAACGGCGCATCTCTCGAGCTTTCCTGGGACCTTCCACCGGCTGCGCGCGTCGACGTCGACTACTACGTCGTCTACCGCGACACGGCCCAGGTTCCGCTCACGGTCATCGCCACCGTCGACGCTCCGACCACGAGCTTCACGGACATCACGGTCCCGCCATGCGAGACTCACAACTACTGGGTGTCGGCCGTCGACGTGGCCGCGCTCGAGGGGGCGCCGTCGAACAGGGTCGAGGACGAGCTGTGCTGCGACGGTCCCACGGGATTGTCCGTGGCGTTCGGCGAGGGTGCGAACGAGCTCCTCTGGACCGCGGGCGACGGCCCCATCGACTACTACGTGATCGAGCGGGGCACCGAGCTGGCCGCCCCGGACTCTGTCGACTGGGTCGCGTCCTCTGAGATCTCCTACGTCGATATGAACACCGGGGGCTGCCCGCGCGACAATTACGCGTACTCGATACTCCCGGTCTACGACACGGGATGGCGCGGGATGCCGTCATTCGACGTCTCGATAGACCCGTCGCCGTCGCCCCCGTCGGGCATCACGGCTGAATGGGTCGGCAGCGACATCCAGCTCCTGTGGGACGACAACTGCGAGAGCGACTTCAGGCGCTACTGGGTCTACCGAGACACGATGCCCATCTCGCCGCCCATCGACGGGGACCTGCTGGTCGAGTTCACGCCCGACACGTCGTTCCTGGACGTGGGGCTGAACCCGAGCTGGACGTACTTCTACCGTCTGGTCGCCACGGACGCGGCATCTCAGAAGAGCGAGTACTCCGAGACCATCATCATGGGCACCGGGAGCGTGCTCGCGGTGCCGTCGCCCTACGGGACCATCCAGGCGGCGATAAACGCGGCCTCGGCGATAGACACGGTCCTGGTGTCGCCGGGTACCTACGGCGAGAACATCACGCTCAAGAATGGCGTGATCGTAATGAGTTCGGACGGACGAGCCACTACTACTATCAGCTCCGGCGGCGGCGCGGTCGTGACGTCCATCGGCATGAGTGACCTGACGCTGCTCGACGGGTTCACCATCAACGGTCAGGGCACGGCTCAGTACGGTCTGGACAGCTGGAGTTCCTACTTGAGGGTCGAGAACTGCTCGTTCGTCAGCTGCAACTCGGGCGCGAACCTGCGCTACGGAGACATG
>JBDRTQ010000047.1:0-5621 GCA_043823885.1 Candidatus Eiseniibacteriota bacterium
CGATCGCGTGTCGAAGGCCTGTTGGCGGTGTCGTTGTTTTGTGCGCTGTCGCCGTGGCCAGCGGAGGTAAGTGACTACCAGTATTTCTATAGCTTCGAGACTCTCGAGTATTGCGATGTGGGGAAGACGAAGGCGCACTGGGATACCACGTGGGGGATGATCCGGCTGCACAAGCGCGTGCCTCCGATCGTCGGGGAGTTCATAACACCGGGTCCCGCGAACTTCGTCCTCGTCGACGGTGACTATGTCTACATCGCGGCGAACGACGTCGGCGGGCTCCAGATAGTCGACATCACCGATCCGACCAGCCCGACCCTTTTGGGAAGTTGCCTGACGAACGGGTCGGCGAACGGCCTCGCGCTCTGGGGTGACCTGATGTTCGTTGCGGACGGCACGGCCGGCCTGGCCGTTGTCGACGTGTCGGACCCGGCGGCCCCGGTGGTCGTGGGGACGACGCCGACGCTCCGCATCGCCCTCGACGTGGCCGTCTCCGGGGACCACGCTTTCATCGCGGACGGGTCCGGAGGTCTTCAGGTCGCGGACATCAGCGTTCCCACGGCTCCCGTGCTGGTGGGGGCGTGTGAGGTGGGGAACGAGGCCACGAGCGTGTGTCTCGAAGGGGACATCCTGTACGTGACGGACAAGCTCAACGGTCTCGTCGTCGTGGACATCACAGACCCGGCGAACCCGACCTACATAGGCTCATCCGCCACTGCCGCGGCCGCCTACGACGTGGATGTCGAGGGCAATCTGGCCTACGTGGTCAGCTCCTACACGGGCTGGCCTCCTCCCAACAGCTCCTACTTCGAGGTCTTCGACGTCACTGACCCGGTGAACCCGATGCTCATTGGAACGCACATGACGCAGAGTCTGGCCTTCGGCCTCGATGCCGAGGGTGACTACGTCTATCTGGCGGATGCCACGCTAGGACTGCGCGTGATGGACGTGACCGACCCGACCGATCCGACGCCCATGTCGACGACCGACACTCCTGACTGGGCGATGGCGGTGGCCGTATCGGGGGACTACGCTTATGTTGCCGACGGAAGCCGCGGTCTGCAGGTCGTGCACGTGGCCGTGCCGCTCGACCTCCGGACGGTGTCGACCATCGGCACGCCGGGCGACGCCTACGGCATAGCCCTCGACGGCGACATCGTCTATCTCGGTGACAGGCTTGAGGGCATGCAGGTGATCGACGTCACCAATCCGATCGCACCGGCCATCATAGGGACCTACGATACCTCGTCCCGCGTTTACGGACTCGACGTTGCGGGCAACGAGGTCTATCTGGCCGACGGGGGCGAGGGGCTGACGATCCTGGACGTGACCGATCCGACGAGCCCCGTCTTCGTGGGCAGCTACAACACGACCGGATTTGGGTACGACGTAGTGATCAACGGCGTCTTCGCCTACGTTGCAGACGGGACGTCCGGGCTCCAGATCATTGACGTCACCGATGCCGCGAACCCTCTTCTCATGGGGACATGCAACACGCCCGGGACGGCCTATTCGTTAGCCGTGTCGGGCGACTACGTGTACGTGGCAGACCGGCTGTCGGGGCTTCAGGTCGTGGATGTCAGCGATCCGGCGGCTCCCTTCATTGCGGGTGCGATCGGCGTCCCCGCCGACGCGAGGGGAGTAGCCATCGCGGGGGACTTCGCGCTTGTCGCTGACGTCGGCACGGGGCTTCTTTCGATCAACATCAGCGACCCCACGGCGCCCGTCTATACGGGTGGCACGGCCGTGCGGAACGGTGGCTACGATGTCATCATCTCCGGTGACTACGCCTACATGACGCTCGGGCTCTGGGGCTTCGCGGTCATGGACATCACCGACCCGACGACTCCCGTTCTTCTGCGTGACATCGATACCGCCGGGTGGTCTTACGGACTCGCAGTCGCCGGTGACTACGCTTACGTTGCCGACCATGATGGCGGTCTCGTCGTGCTCGAGCACACTCATCGACGGTACGACCTGGACAACAACACCGTCGCCTCCCTGCCCATCGACATTTCAGACATCAACATCATCAGCGCTCGTCTCACGGCCACCCAGACCGCCTACATTGCATGGAACATCAGCGCCGATGCGGGCGTGCACTGGGATCTGATCCCCGCTGATGGCACCATGCACGCGATCTCGTATCCGGGCACGGTGCTCCAGTGGAAGACCGCACACTTCTACAGCAGCGGACAGGTCAACCCGACGTGCACCAGTGTGACCATCGAGTACTTCAAAGCAGAGACGGGAATCGACGACGGTGTTGAGCCCGCCATGTTTGCACTCAGGCAGAACGCACCCAACCCGTTCAGCGGCCGGACCACCATCAGGTACGACATCCCGCGCGATGGGCTCAGCGCGAAGATCGAGGTGTTCGACGTGAGCGGCAGGCGCGTGCGCGTGCTCGCCGATGGACCTCAGACCGCGGGTGCGAAGAGCGTCGCGTGGGACGGCAGGGACGAGCGTGGCCTGGCCGTCGCCTCGGGCGTCTACTACTGCCGCATGACCGCGGCGGACTTCGACAGGTCCATCAAGCTGCTCCTCCTGCGCTAGCGAAGGAGGAGTTTTGCAGAGATTCCGGACAGAACAGGTGCTGCTCTCCGCTCTGATCGCGGTACTCGCGGCGGGCGCACCGGTCGCCAGAGCCGATCTCACTCTCGGCGCAGAGGAGCTTGTGCTCGCCGGCGGTACCGACATCGGTGTGCCCGGCTACTCGGTTCCCTCATTCGTCCCGTGGAACGACGACGGTCTGATGGATCTCGTCGTGGGCGAGGGAAGCGGGACGTATACGGGCAAGGTCCGGGTCTATCTGAACTCGGGGACCAGTTACCAACCGCAGTTCTCCACCTACAGCTACGTTCAATCGGACAGCGCCGATCTCGTGCTTCCAGGCAGCGGGTGACTGGGCGCCTTTCCGCGCGTCGTCTGCTGGGACGGCGATCTGCGGAAGGACCTGCTCGTAGGGCAGGCTGACGGGAAGCTCAGGCTCTACACGAACGTCAACACGGACGACGGACCGGAGTTCGACTCGGGGGTCTTCCTTCAGGTGGGAGAACCGGGCCTCAAGACGGACATCGACGTCGGAGAGAGAGCGGCCCCGGCCGTCGTCGACTGGAACAACGATGGGAAGAAGGACATCGTCGTCGGCGACAAGCTTGGTGGCGTTCGTGTCTTCGTGAACGAGGGAACGGACGCCGCTCCCGACTTCCGAACCCACCAGTTCCTCCAGAACAACGGTGCCGACATCGTCGTGTTCGGTACGCGCGCCAGTCCTCATGTCGCAGACTTCGACGACGACGGACGGAAGGACCTGCTGACCGGCAACACCAACGGTCAGGTGCTGTTCTACACGAACACCGGCACCGATTCGCTTCCCAGCTTCTCGGGGTACGAACTGGTAACGGCGGACGGCGCGGTCATCGATCTCGCGGGAACGCCCAGGTCGCGTCCGTTCGCATGCGACTGGACCGGTGACGGGTCGACGGATCTTGTTGTCGGTGCCGGCGACGGTCTCGTCCGCTTGTACCAGGGCGTCGGGCACATGGTCGGTGTCGACTCGAACGTGGCTCCCGTGCTCGCCGCACGTCTCGGCGCCGCCCATCCGAACCCGTTCAATCCGCGAGTGGACATCCCCTTCGAGATCGCCGTTGACGACCACGTCCGGATCTCCGTGTACGATGCGTCCGGGCGGCTCGTCGCCGTCCTCCTTGACGACGCGCGTCCCGCCGGCGAACACGTCGTGACCTGGCGCGGGATCGACGGACACGGCAGGCGAGTCCCGTCGGGAGTGTATCTGCTGCGCCTCGAATCGCCCGTCTCGACCGACTCCGGGAAACTCGTCCTGCTTCGCTGAGTCCGGGCACCGAGCGGAAACGCCTGCCCGGGCACTCCGGTGAGGCCTCCGCGCAGGCCAGGGCGTTCCTTTCATCTCTCGCTGACCCCACGCGCCCGCGTGTGGTAGACTCTCCGGACACACAAGAGCCGATGACCGTGCAGTTCTCCGAAGGAGGACGGGAGTATGCGTGCGTTCAACAGGGGAGCAGTGCTCATGGTAGCCGCGTTTCTCACAGTGGCCGGCGGCGCGCTGGCGGACGAGGTGGATTTCACGTTCGTGCCGCCCGCGGACTGGTCCGTAGAGAGTGTCTCGCTTCGGGGCAGCATGAACGCTTGGGGCGAGACGGCGATGGAGAAGGGCGACGACGGAGTATGGTCGGTCAGGACCGACCTCGAGCCCGGGGAGTACGAGTACAAGTTCTTCATCAACGGGGAGTGGCCACAGGACATGGAGACCTGGCTGGACGGCTTCCCCGTTGACGAGACGGCGGAGAGCTACGTCGAGGACGGGCACGGCGGCCAGAACGCGATCCGAGTCGTCGGCAGTGGGGGCGGCGCGCACTCGGTGGCCGTGGAGAGCCTCCCGCCCGCGCCGGAGCTGCAGGACGGATTCGCCCGCATCCACTACCATCGCCCGAAGGGCGGGTACGACGGGTGGGGGCTGCACGCGTGGAACGACACGAAGGAGACGGTCGAGTGGACCTCGCCGCTGCCTCCGACCGGTCAGGACGACATCGGACTCTATTGGGACATCGAGTTGACGGACGGCGCCTCCGAGGTCGGGCTGATCATCCACAAGGGCGACACGAAGGACCCCGGCCCGGACATGTTCCTGCAGATCGAGTCACACGGGCGTGAGGTCTGGATAGTATCCGGCAACACGTCCTTCATGACCGAGCCGCCCGACGTGGACGCTCTCGCGCTCGGCGACATATCAAAGCAGCGCGCCTACTGGGCGGACGCTGTGACGCTGGCGATGCGCGTCAGGAAGGCCGAGGGCAACGTCTACCGGCTGCACTCCTGCCCCGACGCGTCACTCGAACTTACGGCAGACGGCGTCGCGGGCGGGCGCGACGTGGTTCTGACGCTTGACGCGGCCGGCCTGTCCGAGGCTGTCACGTCGAAGTTCCCGCAACTCAAGGGCTACGCGGCTCTCACCATCGCGGACGTCGACCGCGACAAGATCCCGGCGCTTCTCAAGGGGCAGCTCGCCGTTTCGGTGACAGACGCCGAGGGGAAGCTCCTGGACGCTACGGGCGTGCAGATCCCCGGCGTGCTGGACGACCTCTTCGCCTACGACGGCCCGCTTGGCGTCACGTGGGAGGGCGGTGTGCCGAGCGTCTCCGTCTGGGCGCCGACAGCGCAGCAGGTCTCGCTGCAGCTGTTCGACTCGTCGGGCGATCCGGAGCCGTCGGCCGTCGTTCCGATGAACGCGCAGAACGGAGTCTGGACAGCCATCGGCCGGCCCGACTGGAAGGGGAAGTTCTACCTCTACGACGTCATGGTCTTCGTGCCCCGCACGGGCGCCGTCGAGCACAACATGGTGACCGACCCGTACTCGCGCAGTCTCTCCACGGACAGCCGCAGGAGCCAGATCGTGGACCTGTCGGACCCCGCGCTGATGCCGGAGGGCTGGAACGAGTTCGAGAAGCCGGGCCTCGAGGCGCCGACGGACATCGTGATCTACGAGCTTCACGTCCGCGACTTCAGCGCGAGCGACCCGACGTGCCCCGAGGAGTTCGTCGGGACCTACAAGGCGTTCACGGTCGAGTCGAACGGGACGCGCC
>JBDRTQ010000048.1:0-6564 GCA_043823885.1 Candidatus Eiseniibacteriota bacterium
GGGGATAGCGAACTACTCGGTGCTGCCTTTCTTCAAGACGGTGCCTGCCGCGCTCGACATGCTGGCGGCGCTGCCCGGCCGCGCTCTCGACGGCTTCATCAGCCCCGGGCACGTCAGCGCCATCATCGGCGCCGACGCCTACGAGCCTGTAGCGCGCGACCGCAACATACCGTGCGTGGTCGTCGGTTTTGAGCCGCTCGACATCCTGGCCGGAATAGTGATGTTGCTGGAACAGGTGCGGGCCATACGAGACGATGGCGCGGCCGCGCGCGTGGAGAACCAGTACACGCGAGCCGTCACGCCCTCGGGGAACGTCGCGGCACAGGCGTTCCTCTCCGACGTGTTCGTGCCGTGCGACGCTGAGTGGCGGGAGATAGGGACCATCGCCGGCAGCGGCTACGAATTCAGCGAGCGCTACACGGCGTTCGACACGCGGGAGAGACTGGCAGCAGACGTGCCGCCTCCCGCCGGCGAGACCGGGTGTGTGTGCGGTGAGATAATGCTGGGTCTCAGACTGCCGCCGGAGTGCCCGCTCTTCGCGGAGCGGTGTACGCCCCGCGACCCCGTCGGCCCCTGCATGGTATCGACCGAAGGGTCGTGCGCGGCGTTCTACAAGTACGAACGATAGGACATCGGATGGACAGGACAGGGAAGATCAAACTGGCACACGGAAGCGGCGGCGCTCTGATGCACGAGCTCGTCGAGGAGCTCATCGTGGCGAGGCTAGCCAATCCGATACTCTCCAGCATGGACGACGCCGCGGAGCTTCCCGACATCATCGCGAACGCCCGGCCGGGCGATCGGCTTGCCTTCACGACCGACTCATACGTGGTCCAGCCGCTCTTCTTTCCCGGCGGAGACATCGGGAAGTTGTCCGTGTGCGGCACGGTGAACGACCTCGCGATGAAGGGAGCGAGGCCGGCTTACCTCACACTCGGGCTCGTGATCGAGGAGGGCTTCGCGGTGGCCGACCTGGCGCGCGTTCTCGACTCCATCGCAGAGACGGCTTCGCTGTCGGGCGTGTCAGTCGTCGCGGGCGACACCAAGGTCGTTGAACGAGGAGGCATGGGCGGGCTCATCATCAACACGGCCGGCGTGGGTCTGATCCCCGCCGGGACGAACGTGTCCGGGGACCGCGCGCGGCCGGGGGACGTGGTGCTGGTCTCCGGCACGATCGGCGACCACGAGACGGCGATACTCGTCGCGCGCGAGGGACTCATCCTCGAACAGACGATAGAGAGCGACTGCGCGCCCCTGAACGGCCTGGTCGACGCCGTGCTGGCGGCGGCCCCAGGCGTCCACGTGATGCGCGACCCGACGAGGGGCGGCTTGGGCACCACGCTGAACGAGATCGCCTCACGTTCCGGCGTGCGCATAACCATCGACGAAACGAAGCTGCCGATGGACGAGAGGGTTCGCTCCGTGTGTGATATCCTCGGGTTCGATCCCCTCTACATGGCGAACGAGGGCAAGATGATCGTTGTCGCCCCGGAAGCCGCGGAGGGTTCCATCCTGGCAGCAATGAAGAACCACCCGCTCGGCGCCGACGCGGCCGTCATCGGTTCAGTACAAGAAGGCGCGGGCGTGCGACTCAGGACCGTCGTCGGAGGAGAGCGTCCCATCGTGATGCTCGAGGGCGTGCAGCTGCCCAGGATCTGCTGAGCGCGCAGGACGACGCCCGAGCGCTCCGGGAGTCACGGCGACCGCGGCGCGAAGAGAGGAACCACCGATTGCACGAGCTGTCCATCTGCCAGAGCATGCTCAGGATCGTCGACTCGACGATGGAGAAGCACGAGGGAGCGAAGCTCCGGAAGATCTTTCTGGACGTCGGACGGGGTTCGACCATCGAGCCCATCCTCCTGGGCGAGGCGTTCGCGGTGATCACGTCGGGCGGGCCCTACGAGGGCACGGAGCTCGTCGTGAACGACATCCCGATATCGGGGAGATGCCGCGCGTGCGAGAGGGACTTCACGTACGAGGAGCTGGCGGTCGGGTGCCCGGCTTGCGGCTCGACGAACATCGAGATAACGGCAGGGCTCGAGCTGGACATCAAGGCGCTGGAGGTGGACGACTAGTGCTATTCGTGCTGTGTCCCAGGAGAACGCGCAGGGACCGGAGGACCGCCGGCATGCCGGGGAAGATCGCCGTACTGACGCTGCTCGCGTCGCTGCTGCTTGTCTGTTCCGCCGCGGGAGCGGGGCGCATCCCTGATGACGTCGGAGCCCGTGCCCGGCGGCAGAACTCCGGCGATCTGCTTCGTCCCGTCTCCGAGCTTCTGAGGGCCCGGATGGAGGCCGCCGCCGCCGGGCATGCGATCGAGGCCGCCGGCGGGCTCGTTCACGCGGAGACGTCTCTTCAGAACCTGTACGAGAGCCGCGGGTTCAACCCCATGTGGATCGCCGGTTCCGGGCCGTCCGTTCTGGCCGACTCGCTTCTGGCGTACGTCCGCACCGTGGGCAGGGAAGGGCTCAGGCCCTCGGACTACCATCTCGCGGCAGCGGAACGCGGGCTTGCGGCCGCGCGTCTGGGCGCCTCCACGGGGACGCCGGACGTGGCTCAGCTCGTGGACCTGGAACTCCTGCTGACCGACGCGTACCTGCTGTGCGCGTCTCACAGCCTCGCCGGGAGGCTCAATCCCGAGACCATAGACCCCGAGTGGTTCGCCGCCCGACGCGGGGCGGATTTCGCCCGCATCGCGGATCAGGCGGTCTCGTCCGGGCGCGTGCGCCGGAGCCTCGAAGAACTGCTTCCGCGTCAGCCAGGCTACGCGTCGCTTCGGGAGGCGCTGGCGAGATACAGGGGCGTGGCGGAGAACGGGGGCTGGCCCGAGGTGCCGGCCGGACAGACGATCAAACCCGGCGAGTCCGGCTCGAGGGTCGCTGACCTGCGCACAAGACTTGAGGCCACGGGCGACGTGGACGCCACGGCGGGCGCGCGCGACTCCTTCGACGTGGCGCTGGAGGCCGCCGTCCGGCGGTTCCAGGAGCGCCACGGTCTGGAGATCGACGGTGCCGTCGGCCGCACGACGCTCGCCGCCCTGAACGTGTCCGCCGCCGACCGGGCGGACCAGATAGCCGTCAACATGGAGAGGTGGCGATGGCTGCCTGAGTCCATGGGGCCCACGCACGTTCTGATCAACATCGCCGCCTTCTCTCTGGAGGCGGCCCGCGCGGACACGCCGTCGCTCAGGATGAAGGTCATCGTGGGGCGCACGTACAGAAGAACGCCGGTGTTCTCCGACAGGATCACCTACATGGTGCTCAACCCCTCCTGGGAAGTCCCCGACCGCATCGCCGTCGCCGACGTCCTGCTCGAGGCGCGCAAGGACTCGACCTACTTTCAGAGGATGAACATGCGCGTGCTCCGCGGCTGGGGAGACAGCGAGGTCGAGGTCGATCCGTCCGCGGTGGACTGGTCCTCCGTCCCGACGCGTCCGTTCCCCTTCCGCTTCAGACAGAACCCCGGTCCGGCCAACGCCCTCGGCACCGTCAAGTTCATGTTCCCGAACAAGTTCAACGTCTACATGCACGACACCCCGGCGCGCGGCCTGTTCGCCAAGGCCGAGCGTGCCTTCAGCTCCGGGTGCATACGAGTGGAGAGGCCGCTCGACCTTGCCGAGTTTCTGATGCGGGGCGACGCTCGCTGGTCGAGGGACAGGATATCGTCAGCGATGGCCTCAGGGAATCAGCAGACGGTGCTGCTTCCGGAGCCGGTGCCCATTCACGTGACGTACTCCACCGTGTGGGTCGACGACGGCGAGGTGCACTTCCGGGGCGATATCTACGGGCGCGACGCGCTTGTTCTGGCGGCCCTGGCCGAACCGCCTCCGGAGGCCGATGATGTCTTCATCGAGTAGCCCCATGGTCAGGCTCTGCGTCCGCTCGATCGCGCTCGCCGCGTTGAGCCTCCTGCTGGTGTCGCCCGCGCACGCGGAGGAACAAGGTGCGGGTTCATCCTTCGACGCCGGCCGCGCCTCGTTCTCGGTGCGGACAGGCGGGGAGGTCAACCCCTACCGGATACTGGCCGTGTGCGCCATGCCGGGGGAGGGCGTGAACATCGAGGTGGTGGAGTCCGCGGTGGCCGGTGTCGTTGTCGCGTCCGCCGGTGAGGGTGACCTGTTGACGTCCCGCCCCGGTCGCTGGGTCTGGACGGCGCCGCGGATGGCCGGCATCTATCCGGTCGAACTCGGTCGGCAAGACACGGGCGAGGCGATGACGCTCAACATGCTGGTGCTGGTGCCGGCCTCCTCGGTCAGTAACTGCAAGCTCAACGGGTACCGCATAGGGAGCTACCCCGGGACCGCGTGGAACGGACTGGCGGTCTACCGCCCGCCGCGCGGCTTCATCGAGGTGACCGAGGCGAACAGCGACACGCCCGTCTCCCCGCACTTCACGCTCGGTCAGTTCCTGTCCAAGCAGCAATCCGGATACCCGAAGTACGTGGTGCTTCGCGAACGGCTGCTGCTCAAGCTCGAGCTGGTGCTCGAGCACGTGAACGCCGCGGGCATACGGGCCGACTCTCTTCACATAATGAGCGGCTACAGGACACCGTACTACAATCACTCGATCGGGAACGTCGATCACAGCAGGCACCTCTGGGGCGGCGCGGCGGACATCTTCGTGGACGATCACCCCGAGGACGGTGTGATGGACGACCTGAACGCGGACGGGGTCTGTGACGTGAAGGACGCTCGCGTCCTCTACGAGATAATCGACGGGCTCTACGGCAAGTCGTTCTACCAGCGTCTTCTGGGAGGTCTGGGTCACTATCGACGCAGCGCCGGCCACGGCCCGTTCGTGCACGTCGACGTGCGGGGCTTCCGGGCGCGCTGGGGCGACTGACACGGCAGCCGCGTTCGTGGTGGCGTCGCTCCTCTCGAGCGCCTATTCTGTGACCGAGTTCGATCGACACTCGCTGACGACCGGCCCGGCGCATCCGGTCTTGCCGGTGAACAAGAGGAGGTGGTGATCTGTGAGACTGCCAAGACCGACGGAGCGCAGAGCGCGCCCTGCAAAGAAGGCGGGCCTTCCTCCGGGCACGCTGGTCTACACCGGAGAGCAGAGGGTCGAACACGCCCGCATCGACGTGATCGACTACGACGAGGAGAGCTTCCGGGAGGCCAAGGTTGAGTCGGTCGCCGAGTGCCTGCCGTTCAAGGACACGCCGACGGTCACCTGGATGAACGTGACGGGGCTTCACGACCTCACGATCATCGAGGAACTAGGCAAGCAATACGACATCCATCCCCTCGTTCTGGAGGACGTGGTCCACACCGGGCAGCGTCCGAAGTACGACGACTTCGGTGAGTATCTCTTCCTCGTGCTCAACACGCTCCACATGAGCGAGGACACGGGCGAGATAAGCACCGAACAGATAAGCATGATCCTCGGCCCGAATTTCGTCATCTCATTCCAGGAGGTACCGGAGGACCCGTTCGAGAGCGTGCGGGAGCGACTCCGCCAGGCCAAGGGTCGCATCCGCGGCATGGGCCCTGACTACCTTGCCTACGCGCTCATGGACGCCATCGTCGACCACTACTTCGCGATCCTGGAGGCTCTGGGAGAGCAGATCGAGAGCCTGGGCGTAACGGCCGTCAACGACCCGACGCCGCAGACGCTCCATGACATTCAGAGCCTCAAGCGAACCCTCAATCACCTGAGGCGCTCGATCTGGCCGCTTCGCGAGGTCGTCAGCGCCCTCGAGAGGGGAGAGTCGACGCTCATTCAGAAGACGACCGGCGTCTACCTGCGGGACATCTACGACCACACCATTCAGGTTGTCGAGACAGTCGAGACCTTCCGCGACATGGCATCCGGGATGTTCGACACGGACCTGTCCAGCGTCAGCACCCGCATGAACGAAGTGATGAAGGTCCTGACGATAATCGCGACCATCTTCATTCCCCTCACTTTCGTCGCCGGCGTCTACGGGATGAACTTCCGGGTGATGCCCGAGCTCGCACAGCCCTGGGGCTACCCCGCCGCGCTTGGCGTCATGCTCCTGGTCGCGATAGGCATGCTCGTCTACTTCAGGCGGAAGCGGTGGATCTAGCCGGCGCGGGAGCCTGCGTCGGGAGGGCATCGGGTGGGCGCGCGACCGGCAGTAACATGGAGGACGAATGACGAAGATCGACATCGAGAGAAAAATACAGGACGAGAACGACCGTCGAGCCTCGGAGAACCGCAAGGTCTTCGCCGACGCCGGCGTCCTCGTGCTCAACATCATCAGCTCTCCGGGTTCCGGCAAGACGACGCTGCTCGAGGCGACGCTCGACCGTCTGGCGGACAAGATGAACATCGTGGTCATCGAGGGGGACATAAGCACGGAGCGCGACATGGACCGCGTCCGCGCGCGCGGCGCTTCCGGCATCCAGATCAACACCGGAGGCGGGTGCCATCTGTCGTCGGCGATGGTGGGCAATGTCCTTGGAGAACTCGACCTGGACTCCGCCGAGATCGTGTTCATCGAGAACGTGGGCAACCTCGTTTGCCCATCGACCTACGATCTTGGCGAGGACGTGCGCATGGTGCTCCTCTCGACGACCGAGGGTGACGACAAGCCCAT
>JBDRTQ010000049.1:0-2333 GCA_043823885.1 Candidatus Eiseniibacteriota bacterium
GGCGCGGTAGGCCGCGTCCGTCGCAGCGACCGACTGCGCCGCCGCGGGAACCAGGCGGTCCGCGTACAGCGACACGCGCCGCGTCGCATCGTCGAGCTCAAACTCCGACATCCGGAGCTCCGCGATCAGCTCGATGGCCCGCTGCTCCGCCATGCGCTCTCTTGCGTCCAGTGCCGAATCGGCCTGCCTGACCGCCGCCGCGTGCTTACCGAACCAGAGCGGAAGGCTGATCGAAGCCACGCCTATAAGAGGGTCCTTCCCGCTGTCCTCGACGGGCATCAGTGCGTCGTCCGTTGCTATGTAGTCGATCCCGATCGTCAGGTCCGGGAAGTAGGCTCGTCCCGCCAGGCGCCGCTCGTATTGTGCCGCCTCGGTCTCGTGTCGCAGCGCCAGCAGATCGGGGCTCTGCCCTTCGAACAGGGCCGCCTCCCGCGATGCCCCCGGGTGCGTCGCGTCCGGCATCATCTCGGGCAGCGGCAGCTCGCCCGGGTCGCGCATACCGACGGCAGCTGCCAGTCTGGACGATGCCGCTCCCCTCCTCGCAAGAAGGGACGCCAGCGAGTCCTCGGCCCTCGCCAGACCTATCTGCGCCTTCATGACGTCAGCGTACGAGGCGTTCCCACTCGAGTAGCTCGACCGAACGACCGCGTCGAGCACGCCGAGCAGAGACAGTCGCTCCTCCGTAACTTCGATAGCGCGACCCAGGTACGCGTAATCCGCGAACGCCCGCGTCACAGACAGCGCAACGTCGAGGCGCGCGGCCCGCAGGCGCTCAGACTCCGCGGCCGCCCGCTCGCCCTCAGCCCGCTCCGCCAGCGACAGCTTGCCGAACCACGGCAGTCTCTGGCGCACGCCAAGCCTGTAGACCTGGGGACCCACTCGGGTCTCGACCTCATCGAAGTAGTGACCGTAGGACAACACCGGATCCGGCAGCCCGCCGGCCCGACCGACCTTTGCGCGGGCCGCGTCGTAACGCGCGCTCGCTGCCGCGATCGCCGGGCTCGACTGCTCAGCGAGCCGGAGGTAGCTCGCGAGTGTCCCGTCGAGCGACTCACTCGCGACGGAGTCCGACACGAGTGGACACGCAAGAAGCGCAAGCAGGAGTATGCCAGTCGTTCCTCGAACCAAAGAACGCCTCCTCATCCACAGTGGCTACTAGCTGCACAGGCCCGCCAGGTCCGTCAACGCGGACCCAGGCCGTCGTCAGACCGCGACCTCCTCCACGCCTGCGGCGTAGTGTGGCACCCTACAACGATTTAGATTCCACAAGCAAGTGATGGGTTCATCGGGCAGCCGGAAGGACCCAGCCGCAAAATAAGTGTGGCCGCGGCCCAATGGGAGGCGCGCGGCCACATGGAAGACTTAGCTTTCGCAGAAAGCCAAGCCGGCCAATCGGTGTCCTCTGGGGAGCACTTCGGAATCGACAGTTAACTAGTCTAACACGGGCCGCGGGCGCTCACAAGATGGAACAGACACGACGTGTCGTTTCTGCTAACTAGCGTTGTTATCGGGGGTTAGACAGGGTTCACCTTGTGAAGATGGCCCTGGAGGGGCTTCAGCGGCTCCTATTCCTTGACAAGACTGCGCAGGAGCGCTGATGCGCTCTTAATCGCCTTCCCACGGTGACTTACGGTGTTCTTCTCATCAGCGGCCATCTCCGCGTAGGTGCGGGCATGTCCGTCGGGCAGAAACAGCGGATCGTAGCCGAATCCTCCCGCACCTCTTGGCGCCTCTAGTATGACCCCGTCAGTGGCCCCCTCGACGGTGCGCGTCTCGTTGCCCGGCATTGCAAGCGCGACGACGCACCTGAATGCCGCCGCCCGGCCTCCGCCCGAGATCCCGGCCAGCTCGGCAAGGAGCTTCGCGTTATTCGCCGCACCCGTTGCGTTCTCGCCCGCGTAGCGCGCCGAGCGCACGCCCGGAGCGCCTCCCAGCGCCTTCACCTCGAGGCCAGTGTCGTCCGCAAGCGAGGGCAGCCCGGTGAAGGCGGCCACGGCCTCGGCCTTCTTGACGGCGTTCGCCGCGAGGGTCTCCCCGTCCTCCACGACCTCCGGCAGTCCCGGGAAGTCGGCGAACGACAGAACCTCGACGGGAAGCCCCGTCAGCATGGCCGAGAGTTCCTCTATCTTGTGAGCGTTGCGAGTAGCGAGGACCACGCGCGTCATCGTGTTGCCGTCCTGCGGCATGAGCGCCGCGCGGAGATCGTCTGCCCGAGTCGTTGAGGCCGTCGCGTCAAGCTCCGGAACAGGTAGTCTCGTCGACCGTGACGACACTGACGCCCGGCAGCGGCGCTCCGAGAAAGCGCTCAGCCTGTTCGCGGAAGCGGTGTGGGA
>JBDRTQ010000050.1:0-6217 GCA_043823885.1 Candidatus Eiseniibacteriota bacterium
AGTTGTTGATACTGCAAGCAATACGTGCCCGCCAATACCATCGGTGTTCTCGTCGGGGATTTCGATCCCAACGAAGCTGAGAGCCTCATTCGAGAGTACTTCGGGGACATCCCGGAAGGCCCAGTTCCCCCGCCCATCCCCACGCGGGAACCACCGCAGCGAGGGATGCGTCGCGCGACGCTGACGAAAGGAACCGAGCGCGGCGTCTTCCTGGCCTTCCCCGGCGTCCATCCACGATCGCGCAACGCCTCTGTCGCGAGCCTGCTGTCCAGCGTTCTGAGCCGCGACAGGACCAGCCGGCTCGACAAGCGCTTGGACATCGAGGCTCACGCGGTCCAGTCGGTCCGGACATCACCCGACTGGGGGCTCAAACGCTATCCCGGGATCCTCGCAATTCACGCCATGCCCCTGGAGGGTTTCGGTAACGATGACGTGGAGGGGCTGATCTGGGACGAGCTTGACCGGCTTCAGACCGAGCCCGTGAGCGAGGAGCGGCTGGCGGAAATCCAGAGCGCCTATCGCAAGGACTACTATTACAGCCTGGAGACCAACAGCGGTCTGGCGGACGCGCTGCTCGACGCCCAGGCCGTCCATGACGACTGGCGGCGCACCTATCAACGCTTCGACGAGTACGAGAGCATCACTCCGGGGGACGTCACGCGCCTGGCGGCCGATCTCTTCCAGCGTGAGAAGGCCTCGGTCGTTTTCCTCGAACCCGAAGAGGTGAAGGAGGTGGATCATGAGTAGTCGGACGCTCTTGATCTTCCTGCCCATGATGCTCCTTGCGGGTCTTTCCAGCGCAGAGACGCCGCGCCATCCGGGGGAGCTCACGTTCGAGCCCATCACGTTCGAGATGGCCGAACCCGAGCGGGACACGCTGGCATCGGGCATCCCCGTCTTTCTCTACCAGGATGAGAGCCTGCCCCTGCTCAGCATTTCCATCCGGTTTCGAATGGGCCTTCGCTACCTGCCCGAGGAATCCTTCGCGGCCGCCAGGCTTCTGGGCAGCGTCTGGAGGGACGGCGGGACCGAGAGCATGGCTCCGGATTCACTGGACGAGCGTCTGGCCGGGAAGAACATCCGCATCTCGGCCTGGTCGGAGGGGACATCCGGAGGGGTTTCCGTCCGCATGGTCAGCGAGGATCTTCACGAGGGCCTCGAGCTCTGGCGGGAAGTCCTGCTTCATCCGGGGTTCGAGGAAGGCCGCCTGGAGCGGGCCAAGGGGAAGCGCGTCAAATCCCTGCAGAAGATCAACAACAGCCCAGACAGGATCGCCGATCAGCACTTCTCCCGCCTGATCGACGGCGCGAGCTATCCGGGGAACTACCTGGAGAACAAGGCCGAGATCGAGTCCGTCAAGGCGGATGAGCTGCGAGAGCTCCACCGGCGTTTCGTCCGTCCGGAGAACGCTCTCATCGGCGTGAGCGGCGATTTTCGGAAGGACGAGATTCTGGCTCTGTTGGATGAGGTCCTGTCGGGTTGGGAAGTCGATGCGGAGTTCTCGCTTCCCGTGAAGAGGGACTGGACGCCGAGGCCTGAGCCGGGCGTCTACGTCCTTCCCGGAGAGTACGCCCAGAGTCAGGTTCGCGTGGGACGGAAGGTGATGGATCTGAACCTGCAGTCTCCCGACTGCGCCGCGGCCAGAATCCAGAACTACGCGGTCGGATTCGGCAGGATCTTCTTCCGCACACGGCAGGAGGGCCTGTCATACGGATGTGGCCTCATCCTCGACGTGGGTGACGAACATTCGACGCTCGGGAGTGTCGGTTCCTGCAGGCCAGAGGTCACGGTCCAGCTCATCGAGGCCGTGCTGAGGGAGGCCGAGGGCAGCGAGAGCAATCCTCTCAGCGACGATGAGGTCGCATCTGCCAGGAACTTCCTCATTGGAGACGTGGTCCAGCGGAACGAGCGCGCCAGAGACATCGTGTCCCAAAGCCTTGACGATCTCATCAATGATCGGCCCGAAGATCATCTCGAACGCTACTTCGAGGCCCTGAAGCGGGCCGACCGGGAAGGGGCTCAGCGTTGCGGGAGGGACTACAACCATCTTGCCGATTCTCTGGTGATTCTGGTGCTGGGAGATCCGTCGAAGTTTGAGACGCCCCTGGACGACCTGGGCCTTGGTCCTGTCAGGGAGCCGGAGCCGATCCGCTTCGGTGAGTAGGGGGTGTCGGGACGCCATGTGGCCGAGACGACGGAAGGAGTGCGTGCCATGACAGCTGCGGCTCGTTGGCTCATGGTGCTCATCCTTGTTGCCGCTGTGAACGGCGGTCCGTGTTCCGCGCAGAGGACGAGCACAGACGACAGGCTCGTGTGGTCCATCCGAGTCGAAGAGACGACCGGGCACCTAGAGGTGAATCACTTTGACTCGATGCGACCGTTCCCCAAGGACCAGCTTCGCATCGCGCGAGTGGTCGACTCATCGCAGAAGGTCGGGGAGCGACTGGCACTGGACATGCGGCTGGAGGTAGCTCCTCTGTGCGTGAATGCTGATGGGACACTTGAGAGCGGCGGCAGGGCTGCGCTCGAGTTCTTCCCCGAAGGGCGGGTTTCCCGAGGCACGGCCGGGGGGCCTCTCGTGGTGCTCCGGCTGCCTGGTGACGAGAACCGGGAGTCGCACATCCCGGTGAGCTATGTGAACCTCCTCGATATGCCGGGACAGAAGATCCTGGGGTGGGAGTTGCTCTCACCAAGCGGCCCCGCCGTGCTGCACACGATACAGCGCACGTTGTTCCTTCAGGTTGATGCCGGGGGGCTGCTCGAGCCGACTCCATTGGCGCTCTATCCACATCGAACATACGGGGTAGCAGTCTCGACGGGATCGCCGAGACTCGCAGCCGTAGCGGAGTACGAGGAAACGAGCCCGCGGCCGGGAGGGAACTCGGCACAGCACAGGGTCGTGGTGTTCAGCCCGGAAGGCGAGATCATCATGGAGACGAGCCCCGAGCGCTGTAGCTGCAGCCAGCTCTACATGGATCCTTCGGGAGAGGCGCTCGTCTTCCGCCGTGCCTGTCAGGACGAGCCGGCAGAGATCGTCGCACTGGATATCGGGAGTGGCACGCTGGCGAGCGTCGAGGTTGGGGATGGCACACGGTACTACTCCGGCGACGGCACCCGGATGGTGGTGATTCAGATGGGGTTCGGGACGGCCACCTACTAACGATGTCACCGACCCCTTTCATCCGACAGAGCTCGGCAGCTATCAGGCGGACGACGTCATTGTCACCGCCGCCGTGTGTGATGATGGCTCCCTTCTGGCGCTCCAGATTCTCAACAGCGAGGCGAACCCAACGCGCACGACGAAGCGCGTCGTGGTCTTGGGTGGCTCAATGCGCGAGGTGGACCACCCGATAACAGCCTCTCACTCGGTCAGTATGGGTGGACTCCAGTGGGAGGGCACGTACCTGTTCGTCGGGACTCAGCAGCACCCCCTTCCGGTCCCCGTGAGCTATCGCACGACGGAACGCATCAGCGTCTACGACTACTCCGAATAGGAGGGGCAGATCGCGAGCGCACCCCCGCCTGAACTCCCTGCATTTGCCCTTTCCGCCACATCTTGCCTCCACTATCCCATTCCTGCTACGCTTGACCATTAGCGCCGCTGACCGGCGCAGGGACTTCACAGCCCCGTGTCCGAGACGGAGGACCGGTCCATGCCACGCGATATCTACGCATACAAGTGCAGGAAGTGCGGACACGTCCACTACCCCTACCGCATGGTCTGCAAGAACTGCGGCAAGAACGAGCACAACGAGTTCGACCCCGTGCCGCTTCCCAAGACCGGGAAGCTCCTGACGTTCACGACCCTCTACAGCCTGCCGCCCGACTTCGAGGTGCCGAGCCTCGGACTCGCCATCGTCGCGCTCGAAAACGGCATCACGATGACGGGCCAGCATCGGATCGACGGGCCCGCGACAGGGATGGCGGTCAGGGGAGAGGTCGAGATCGTGCGGCGGGACGGGTACGACGAGCACTACGGGATGGTGTTCTACAAGGCGTGAGGCGGGTGACAGCGTTCACTTGCGCTTCCGTCGCGCCGTCAACTTCACGGACGGCTCGCACTTCGTCACGGTGCTCGGCCGCGGGTCCCGTGAACATCGTTGTGCGGGGGTTCGATTCGGCCAGAGCGGACACGCTTCGCGTCGAGCGCGGTGCGGTCACCCGCGACAGCACCCGCATGCCCTTCGACGATCGCTGCCTGGGCCGCGACCGCCGAGTCACTTCGCGCGTGCCGAAGGGCTTGTGCTGAGCTTCGCCATGAGTATTCAAGCGAGTCGAAGAGATCAATCTGGTTCCAGGACAGCGCGTTCCCGGCCAGTAGGGTTGTTCCTTGCTCCCCGGTCGCTTGGAACGGCGCCCCGGGCGACGGCTGTTCTAGTCCTGGGGAGAATGGATATAGGTCAAGGCTCTGGCGGCGAGGCTCCTTATGTCCCCGCTGTTGTTCGCTCCGTCGTGGTGAAGCAAGTCCGACAGGAAGGGAACAGACTGAGGAGAAGCTACCCACTCGCCGTGATGGGTCAGAATCCGCAGGCACAAGTCGTTGTCGCCGGTTTGCAGGCCCCAGTTCAGCGCATCTACGGTCCGAGCGCGGTCCATGTGCGCGCCCGGCCGTTCGAGCGAGAGGAAGTCAAGAAGGACGTAGAGCATCTCCGTCTTGACCGCCTCGTCGTTCTCCCCCTCTATCTGGGAGAGGAGCGCATCGTGGAATATCTGGCCATTCACGGGACGTTCCTCCGTGAAGTTCGCCAGATTGACGAAATTCGTACAGGCCGCCGAAGCCAGCGCCCTGACGAAAGGATTGACGTTCGTCAGTTCCTTCACCAGGACGGGAATCACCCTCTCGCTCTCCTGATAGGACGTGCCCAGTGACCAGTGGGGCCAGGCCCAGGCGGCTTCTACTCTGACAAGCGGATCTCCATCTTCTGCGGCGAGCCGCTCGAGGTCGACACGCAGTCTGTCGGCAGGGAAATCGAAATAGCGCACGTCAGCGACCTGCCTGAGCATCTCACGACGCAGCAGGTTTGCCGCCGCCGCCCTCTTGTAGGAATCGGGATCCTCCAGCAGTTCCCACCACCTGTAACGGTCGCCGAGAGCGGCCACCCCGGATCGGGCTTCATCGAACATCTCCTCGGTAAGAGTGGGTTTGATTGTCACTGACACCTTGTTGGAGCTCACCCTATCGTTTCCTTGGGTGACCTCCTCAGGCGTCCAGCCCCAATACAGCCCGTAAACCCAGACCACCTCGACTGGACCTCGGGCCTCCCTCAGGAGGCCGCGGTATTCGCATACATAACTCCCGCCGGGGTTGAGTTCGACCAATCTCGAGGTGATCAACTCCTTGTGATCCGTGAGCTCAATGTAGGGGAGGTAGGTGTCCCTGGGGAAGTAGCCCTCTATCTTCCTCCCTTCCGGGGTGAGCAGCACACAATAGCCGGCCCAGGAATCCTGGTCGAAGACACTCATGAATACGTTTTCATCGCTCACGTTCTCCAACCTGAACTCGATGGTTGCCTCCTCGCCGACCCTGTAGTCTTCCCCGTCCAGGGATATGGTTGCCCTGATGGGAAACGTCCGCGCGCTCTCCATGGGCACGGCGGCCGGTAGGACTTCGCCGCGAGCGCTCAGCCGAGCGGCAAGTGCGGGTGCGCTGCCGCAACCACTGAGCACGGCCGCCAGCATTGCCGGAGCAAGGAAGACGCCGATACCACTCCTTCTCAGTACCGAGAGCAGGTGCGTCGGCCCGGTTTCCATTCGTTTCCTCCCTCCGCCCACAGTCCAGCCAGACGTTGGATCCTCTGCCGCAACCACCGACACGCGCGATTCGGGGATCTTCAGGAGCTCCTCCACGGGGAGGTCAGAGAGCATCTCAGTCAGGTAGTGGGAGGACCAAGGTCCATCCGCGAAGAAGGAGAGCGAAGCCCATCCCGGCGCATCGCGAACCCCCTGGTCGTTCCCAGCATAGCACAATCTTGGTCTCGCCGAACGATCCTACTCTTCCTGACACCACCGTCCCCGCTTCCTTACCAGCTCGCCCCGCCTCCTGTCAAAGTCCCCAGTCTCCTGCGCGGGAACCGACGGAGCGCCTACACACCGACAGAGCGCCTACACACCGACGGAGCGCGAACTTGACGAAACGTCACTTATCCGGTACGCTATTCGTGTTGCTGGCCGCACAGGATCCACTCTGAAGGGAGGAAGCCATGCGAATTCTGGGATG
>JBDRTQ010000051.1:0-5549 GCA_043823885.1 Candidatus Eiseniibacteriota bacterium
ACAGGGTGAGCATGCGCTCCGCGAACTCGTCCGCGTCTCCCGCTTCGAAGATCAGTCCCGACTCCCCCTCCGAAACGAGCTCCGGGATGCCTCCTATCCTCGACCCCACGACCGGCTTGCCCTGAGCGAACGCCTCGAACACCGTCAGAGGCGAATTCTCGAAGCACTCGGACGGGACGACGACGAACAGCGCTCCGCCCACGACCGACCTGAGCTCGGCCCCCTCCTTGTACCCGAGGAACTCGACGTTCGACAGCTCGCTCGCGGCCGCGGTCCTCCGGAGACTCTCGGCCAGCGGTCCCGTTCCCACGATCTTGAGCCTGACGTCCTTCGCAACGGCCAGCGCTGCGAGAAGCGTCTCGAGCCCCTTCCCCGCGGACAGCCTGCCGACGTAGACGCCGTAGCCGTCCGACTCGTATCTGGGCTCGTACTCCTCCAGTGCCACCGTGTTCGGCAGGTGGACGATGCGATCCCCGTCCACGCCGTGGGCCACCATCCGATCTCTCAGCTGCCGGCTGGGCGCCACGAAGACGTCGACGTTGCGGGCGTAGCTGCCCAACACCCTGTGTACGTATGCCTCGAGCGCCACGAGCGCGCTCGAACCCACCGAATCGCGCATGCACCGCGTGAGCACGGCGCTGTAGTACCGCCACTTCGCACAGCGCTCGCAGGTGGCGCCCCGAACCAGCATCTGGTAGTTGGGGCAGACCAGCTTGAAGTCGTGGAGCGTCTGCACGACCGGCACTCCGCGTGCCTTCAGTCCGTAGAGGATCGAGGGCGACAGCTGGTGCGCGATGTTATGCAGATGCGCCACATCGGGACCGGTCGCGTCGACCAGGTCCTCGATCTTCCTCCTCGCCTCCCGCGAGTACAGTATTCGCGCAGCCGCTCTCGCACGGGCCGCGAGCCCGGCGCTCTCATCGAACGCTTCGAACGAAACGAAGTGGTCCGCGAAGTCGCTCGGTTCGTTCTGCGGGTGCCGCATCGCGAACGGGACGACCGTGTGGCCCCGCCCCTCGAGGATACGCTTGAGCACGAAGAAGTACCGCTCGGTCCCACCCTTGACGAAGTAGTACTTGTTCGCGGCGAGAACCTTCATGCGTCGCCCAGGCCCTTCTCGACGACCCCAGAGCTTGTCATCGGTCCACCGAAGTGTCAAGCCCCATGAGCTTTGCCCCGACCATCCAGGCGCAGGGGCGGAGAGGACGGCGTCGCATCGGAGGGGACACGGTGCAGACCATCCAGCACTGCACCTCGCAACCGGCCACCGCGGGCACAGCCTCCGGCGCCGACGAGCGTCTGATCTGCTCGAAGCTCCCGTCCCTGATGTTGCCCATCTTCACGCCCGATATGTTGCACGGGTAGACGTCTCCGAACGGGTCCAGGAAGAAGTGGTCCACTCCGGCCCCGCACGGTAACCTGCGCGGCCTCCCCTGCACGTAGTCGACGAGCCCCCTCATATAGTAGGCCTTCGCCCAGTCGCGCGGATTCCTGGAGCGGAGTTCCTGGCGCATGATCTCCGCCATCTCGCCCACCGCCTCATCCGACCTGGGGCGGTCCTCATCGTGCTCACCGAAGAAGATCGGCGAGCTGTGAGCCGCGCTCGAGATGAAGCTGACTCCCATCTCGTCGGCGACTTTCCTGACGCGAAGGAGTTCGCCCGGGTTCTTCTCGGACGACGTCGCCGCCAGCCCGAGGTCGGGAACACCGAGAGTCTTGAGACGCGTCACGGTGTCGATGGCCTTCTCGTAGCCGCCTGGGATCCCGCGTATCTCGTCGTGCTTCTCTCCCGCCGCATCGATCGAGACCCTCACGGCTACGTTCCTCATCTCAGACATCATCTGCTCGATGCGGACGGGATCGAGGCCGTTGGTGGAGATGACCACGCGGGCCCGGGGGCAGGACTTCTCGATGACGGAGACGACCTCCACCAGGTCGTCTCGCAGGAAGGGCTCCCCTCCACTGACGTTGACCGATCGGAGCGACCGCGGAAGCCACGCGTAGTCGGACGGTGCAAGCTCGTCTCCGGCCTTCGAATCGCTCTTCCAGATGTCACACACGGTGCATCGCGCGTTGCACCTGTAGGTCACCGCGACGACGCAGCCGACGGGCCCCGCCATCAACTTCCCTCCGTCTGTGAGGGATCACCCAGAAGCGCCCCGTACGCCTTGAGGAGTTCCTTGCTCGTGTGCTCCCACGAGAGTTCCTTCTGAATGCGCTCCCTGTTCCGGCCGCCCATCTTCTCTCTTAGCTCCTCGTCGTCGAGGAGCTGGATGATCTTCTCGCCGAACTCTATCTCGTCGTTCGCCGTAGCGTAGAGGGCGCCGTCCGCCGCGGAGAAGCGGCTTTCCTTGAGGTCGAACGAGACCATCGCCCTCCCGAAAGTCATGTACTCGAGCACCTTGTTCATCGTGGACACGTCGTTCAGGGGATTCAGGGGGTCGGGGCAGACGCAGAGGTCCGCGGTCGACAGATACCCGGCGACGTCGGCGTCGGTTATCCTCCCCTTCATCTCGACACAGTCGGTGAGATCCAGGTCGTCCCTGAGCTGCTTGATGGCCCCGAACGAATCGCCCGAACCTATAAGCACGAAGTGGACGTCCTTTCTCTTCACGACGTCGACCACATGACGGATGGCGCGCAGGAGGTAGTCCACTCCGTCCTGAGGCGCCATGACGCCCAGATAGCAGACGAGGAACTTCTTCCCCTTCCTCAGGTCCTCCCGCGGCTCGACCGGCGTCAGAAGCGACGCCTTCGGTCCGCTCCGGACGACGTAGATGTCGTCCTCGCGGAATCCACCGACGGACGCAGCGTGTTCCTTGTAGGACACGTTGGTCGAGATGACCATGTCCGAACTCCGGTAGGTCGCCCGCTCCAGCATCCTCAGAAGCCCGAAGTAGACGGACCGATTCCCCCCGAAGCGCGACAGGTATAACTCGGGGCACAGGTCGTGCTGGTCATACACGAACCTGGTGCGATGGAACAGCTTGTACAGCAGCCCTATCAGGAAGAACGTGTCGGGAGGATTGCAGGCGTGTATCGCGTCGAACCCACCGTCCCTCCACACTCTCCCCGCCAGCTTGAGGGTCTGGAACCAGCAGTACGGAAACTCCCACGCGTAAGAGAGCTTCGACGTGGTCGGAGGAGGCGTCGGGTAGCGGTAGATGCGTATCCCGTCGATCTCCTCGTAGGACTCCGTGTAGCGCTTGCCCTGAGGGCATATGACGCTGATCTCATACCCGGCCGCCTTGAGAGTCGTCGCCTCCATCCAGACTCGTCTGTCGAACGGGACGGGCAGGTTCTCAACTACGATGAGGATACGATTCGTCTTTCCCACGTTCGGCTCCATCCACACACAGGTTCGGCGTATATCTGCGACACCGGGTCTACCACGCAATCCCGATGTACTCTCCGCGGGCCACTGATGGATCGTCCACTATGCGTACGAGGTCGACCATCACCTGGTCCTCGCGCATCCTCGTGGGGACGTCCTTGAACTCCACCGCTCCGTTGGCGACCACGATGACCTCAGACCTCGCGATGAGGTCGTCGATCGAGTCGGCCTTCAGGCTCTGCGCGTAGGGCAGCTCGTGCTCCAGGAACCCCAGGTTCGAACCGAAGAGCTCCTCCCAGCTGATGTTCTCGTCGTAGATGCAAAGCTCGTAGCCCTTGCCGATGAGCGTGCTGACGACCTGCACGATCGGGCTCTCCCTCAGATCGTCCGTCTCGGCCTTGAAGCTCATGCCGAGCACGCCGATCTTGCGCTTGCCCGTGCCCCTGATGTAGTCGATGGCCCGCTGTATCTGAAGTCGGTTGGACGGGTCGGCCGCGGCGAGCACGGGGCACTCCACACCGACCTCTTTGCTCATGCGCACTATTGCGCGCAGGTCCTTGGGCAGACACGAGCCGCCGAAGGCGAATCCCGGCTTCATGTAGTAGGGCGACAGGTTGAGCTGCGTGTCGAGGCAGAATATCTCCATCACCTTGTGGCTGTCTGAGATGCCCAGTGCCTTGCTCAGATTCCCTATCTCGTTGGCGAAGCTGACCTTGAGCGCGTGGAAGCAGTTGTCCGCGTACTTGACCATCTCGGAGACTCTGACCTCCGTGCGCACTGTCGGCGCCTCGATGTCGGAGTAGAGCTCTTCAAGCACGTCGCCGGCGCGGCTGCCGGGCGTCGTCTCTCCGATGACGATCTTCGGCGGGTGGTAGAAGTCCTTGACCGCCGACGCCTCGCGCAGGAACTCGGGGTTGAAGCACACGCCGAACCCCTCGCCCTCCTTCTTCCCGGACTCGCTCTCCAGTATCGGTATCAGCTCGGTCTCGACCGTGCCCGGAGGGATCGTGCTGCGGAAGACCACGACGTGGAAGTCGTCCTTGCCCTTGATGACCTCGGCGATCTGCTGACAGACGCGCTTCGTGTAGTCGAGGTTGGGACGCCCCGACTTCAGGGAGGGCGTGCCCACGCACACCAGCGAGATGTCCGAGCCCATCACGGCGGCCTCGTAATCGTCGGTCGCCGTCAGCCGCCCCTCTTCCACCCCCCTCTTCACCAGTTCCCGAAGCCCGGGCTCGACTATAGGGCTCGTGCCGTTCCTTATCGTCTCTACCTTCCTGGGGTCGACGTCAAGACCCACTACCGTATGCCCCAGCTCGCTGAAACAGGCGGCCGACACACATCCGACGTATCCGAGGCCCAACACGCTGATTCTCATGATGCGGGCAGTGCTCCTCTCGCTCACAGGTCAGACAGGAGGTCGACGACAGGCTCGTGCGCGACGTTCGATCCCGCCTCTGTCCACTCCGTAACGTCGAGTCCCGCCGTCTCTCTGCCGCTCTCTCGGTCGGACACGAAACCGACGGTACCCGAGAATCGCTCGTTCAGAGATAGCGAGCGGGGCGCTCCCAGGAGCACCTTCTCTCGCCCCTCCCGAAACTCTATCTCAAAGACCGCTCCGCCGACCCACCCGTCGGTCAGACAGCTGACGCTGGGAGCGTTCTCGCTCTCGAACGGGACGATGGCCGTCAAGAGCGTTGCGGGCAGTTCGACGACTCCCGCCTCCACCACCGCCGGCGCGGGCGCCTTGCGACCGAACCCGGAGGAGACCCAGCCCCGCGGCGGCGTTTCCGCCCCCTCGACAACATCGGCGGTGACCCCGCCCGGAAGCCAGGTCCGGAACTCCACGGCCCGTCCGTCGTCCGCGACGAACACCAGCTCGTTCCTCCGCCGCCGGGAGTACCCCTCGGCGAGCTGGAACGTGGCGTCGATCCGATGCTGCCCGCGGCCCTCCAGATGGTCGACGACCAGCCAGTAGCCGCGCTTCCCGAAGAAGACGGATCGCCTGTGCCGCACGCCGTCCCGGGACGCGAAGCCGTCGTGAGCGCCCTCGAAGTAATCGAACCTCGGTGTCGACGCCCAGGCGAGCTGCCTGGCGCGGGCCTTCCTGCCCCACATGAACGGCCCGAGCATGGTCGACTGGTTCAGACCGTCGACGCTCACCGTGTTGTGAGCGGGCGTGCTCCTGAAATGGTCCCGCCACACCGCGTCGCGG
>JBDRTQ010000052.1:0-2605 GCA_043823885.1 Candidatus Eiseniibacteriota bacterium
GTACCGGACCTTGGCGCCGAGGGCGGTGATCAGTCCCACCTCCGCATCGAGCGTCGCCTTGGGCAGGCGGTACTCCGGGATGCCGTACCTCAGCATGCCTCCGGGCGCCGGCAGCGCCTCGAAGACGGTCACGTCGTGGCCCTTCTGGCGAAGGTAATAGGCCAGCGTGAGGCTCGCTGGACCCGCGCCCACGGCCGCGACCTTCTTGCCGGTCGCGGGTGGCACCGCCGGTGAGTAGGGATCATCGTGCTGGATGTCCCAGTCTGCCGCGAAGCGCTTCAGATAATCGATGGCCACGGGTCCGTCCACCGCGTTCCGGCGGCAGTCGGTCTCACATGGCCGCGTGCAGACCCGGCCTATCGAGAGTGGGAACGGATTGACCTCTTTGACGAGCTTCGTGGCGTCGCGGTACTGCCCCTCGGCGATCAGGGCGATGTAACCCTGCACGTCCACTCCGGCGGGGCACGCGGCCTTGCAGGGAGCGACGCAGTCACCGCGGTGATTCGAGAGAAGGAGTTCGAGCGCCATCTTCCGGACCGCCAGAACGTCCTCAGTGTCGGTCCAGACCTTCATGCCCGCCGTGACCCTCGTGCCGCAGGAAGGCACGTAGCGCCGCATGCCCTCCAGCTTCACGGCGCAGACCCAGCAGGACGTGAACGGTTCGAGCTGCTCGTCGTTGCACAGGGTTGGGATCTCTATGCCGTTCGCCCGCGCGGCCTCAAGGATCGTGATCCCACTCTCGACCTCACACTCGTGTCCGTTAAGAGAGATTCTCACCAGAGCCAATCTGATTTCCTCTCCGGAGAAACCGCGTCACGGCGTCTTCGTTTGTCGCCCGGTCAACTGACGATGACCGCCTCGAACTTGCACGCCTTCCGACAAGCGTCGCACTTGGTGCAGAGGCTTGTGTCGATCACGTGCGGTTCCTTTCGCTCACCCGAAACGGCATCGACGGGACACACCTTCGTGCAGAGGGTGCAGCCGATGCACTTGTCGGGATCGATCTCGTATGTCAGGAGGGGCTTGCACGCGAGAGCCGGACAGCGCTTCTCGTTGACGTGCGCCTCATACTCGTGACGGAAATATCTGATGGTCGTGAGCACCGGATTGGGCGCGCTCTGTCCCAGACCGCACAGCGACGAGGAGACGATCTTCTGCCCCAGCTCCTCGAGGCGCTCGATGTCGCCCTCCCTGCCCTCGCCACTGGTGATCCTGTCGAGTATCTCCAGCATCCGCTTGGTGCCGATGCGGCAGAACGTGCACTTGCCGCAGCTCTCGTCCTGCGTGAACTGGAGGAAGAAGCGGGCGATGTCCACCATGCATGTCCTGTCGTCCATTACCACCATGCCGCCCGATCCCATGATGGCGCCGGTCTTCGTGACGGATTCGTAGTCGATGTTGATGTCGATGTGCTCGTCGGGAACGCACCCGCCCGACGGTCCCCCGAGCTGGACGGCCTTGAACTTGCGGCCATCAGGAATGCCGCCGCCGATGTCGAAGATGATGTCCCTGAGCGGTATGCCCATCGGGACCTCGACGAGGCCTCCCCTGACGATCTTCCCGGCCAGCGCGAAGACCTTCGTCCCCTTGCTGGTCTCCGTGCCGTGCGAGGCGTACGCCACGGCGCCGTTCATGATTATCCACGGGATGTTCGCGTAGGTCTCGACGTTGTTGTTGTTCGTCGGCTTGCCCCACAGGCCCTCGGCCGCGGGGAACGGCGGACGGAGTCTGGGCATGCCGCGCTTGCCCTCGATCGAGGCGATGAGCGCCGTCTCCTCGCCGCACACGAACGCGCCCGCGCCCTCCTTGATGCCCACGTGGAGGCTGAAGCCCGAGCCCGCGATGTTGTCGCCCAGGAATCCGCGTTCCAGCGAATCGGCGATGGCCATCTTGAGCCTCTTGACCGCGAGCGGGTACTCCGCTCGCGCGTAGACGTAACCCTCTGAGGCGCCGATCGCGTATGCGGCGATCGTCAGGCCTTCCAGAACCGAGTGGGGGTCGCCCTCGAGAATGCTCCGGTCCATGAACGCTCCGGGGTCGCCCTCGTCAGCGTTCACGATCATGTACTTCGGAGTGGCCTCCTGCTTCGCGCAGAGTTCCCACTTCACTCCCGCGGGGAAGCCCGCGCCTCCCCTGCCGCGAAGCCCCGACGCCTTGACCTCTTCAATGACGCCCTCGGGCGTCATGTCGGCAAGCGCCCTCTTCAGAGCCTCGTAGCCGCCCGCCGCAATGTAGTCGTCTATCGACTCGGGGTCGATCACGCCGGCGTTGCGGAGGACCAGCCTGACCTGGCGCTCGTAGTACGAGTCGTCCGCCAGCGCCTTCCCCTCCGCCCGTACCATGAGTTCCTCGACCGGACGACCGCCGACGATGTGCTCCTCGACGATCCTGGCCACCTGCTCTGGGGTCACGCCACCGTACGTCACGCGCCCCGCTCCCGGAATGTCCACGTCGACCAGCGGCTCCCTGTAGCACATGCCGATGCACCCGGTGCGCTTGAGGAGTACGCCCAGCCCCCTGCCCTCGAATTCGGTCCGGAACTCGTCGAACACGCGAGCGGCGCCGGCCGCTATGCCGCAGCTCGAGAGTCCAACCGTCACCCTGC
>JBDRTQ010000053.1:0-2173 GCA_043823885.1 Candidatus Eiseniibacteriota bacterium
ATATCGCGAGCTACGTCCACACCGGCATCTGGATCCTCGTGTTCATCGTGGGAACCATCTACAACCTGCACCACGACGTTCCCGACGCGGCTTGGGCCAGCTTCTGGAGGGTCTACTTCTTCATCCAGGTCGTCATCTCGCTTCTGGTCATCGTGTGGTTCTCGATCGGCGGGTTCAGGGACATCGGGTCGATGCTCGGCCGCCTCAGAGTGATGAAGCGCGACGCGCTCGACGACGGATCGGCCGAGAGCGTCGATGCGACGGCCGGGGAGGAGCAGCAGTGACGCTCGTGCGGAGCCATGAGAACCCGATACTCACTCGCGACGATGTCCCGGACGTCCCGCCGACGATAACAGACGCGACGTCGGTCTTCAATCCGGGCGCCGTCATGCACGACGGGCGCTATCTCCTGATGCTCCGAGTGCAGACGCGTGGCCGCGAGACGCACTTCATGATGGCCGAGGGCGGCGACGAAACGCACTTCGAGGTCGACGGACGCGTGGTGCAGGTTCGGGGCATCGAGAGCTTCGAGGGGACCGTCTACCACTGCTACGACCCCCGGATCACGGAACTCGGCGGCGTCTACTACATCATGTTCGCAATGGACACGGACCACGGCTGCCGGCTGGGACTCGCACGCACGGCGGACTTCGAGACCGTCGACTTCATTGGGGCGGGCGGCAACATCGACATTCGGAACGGCGTGCTGTTCCCCGAGAAGATCGGCGGGAGCTACGTTCGTCTCGACCGCCCCAACAGGGTGAGCTTCGAGACCGGGGTCACGAGCGGGGATGAGATCGTGCTGTCGCGGTCCGACGACCTCCTCGACTGGCGGCCCGTGTCGCCGGTCATGCGAGGCAGGCTTCATTACTGGGACGAACTCATCGGCCCGGGACCGCCTCCGGTCAAGACGCGAGACGGGTGGCTCCTCATCTACCACGGCATCGCGACGCATCTCGCAGGCGCGTGCATCTACCAGGCGGGCGTGGCGCTCCTGGACCTCGACGACCCTTCGAAGCTGCTCGCTCGAAGCCGGAACAACATACTTGAACCCAGGGAGCCGTACGAGATGACCGGTCAGGTCCCGAACGTGGTCTTCCCGAGCGGCCTGATCGTGGAGGGGCACGACGCGGGGGGCTTCGCGGACCCCGAGAGCAAAGCGCTCATCTACTACGGCGCCGCCGACACATCTGTCTGCCTGGCTACCGCATCGGTCGGAGAGCTGCTCGCCGCATGCAGCGACTAGCCGCGCCGCCGGCCCCCGCGCCCCGACGGCCCGGCGATGCCGGACCGGCCCCCGCGTCCCGACCGCCCGGCGATGCCGGCGAGCCGTACGCCGCTGAACAGGAGGCACGCGTGTCACCGCAAGCACAGAAGGCCTACATCGTTTCGCACACCCACGGGGACCGCGAGTGGTATCTCCCGTACCACCGCTTCAGGGTCAGCCTGGTCCGGGTCGTGGACCAGGTGCTCGACGCCCTGGAGAACGAGGAGTCGTTCGAACACTTCCTCCTGGACGGCCAGTGCGTGGTTCTCGAAGACTACCTAGAGGCACGCCCGGAGGAGGCGGGACGCATCGCGGCGCTCGTGCGCGGCGGCGCGTTGTCGATCGGCCCCTGGTACGTCCTGCCGGACGAGTTCCTCGTCAGCGGGGAGGCGACGGTCAGAAACCTGCTCGTCGGACACGCGGTCGCCGGCGCCATCGGACCGGTGCAGAAGGTCGGCTACATGCCGGACTCGTTCGGGCACATCGCGCAGATGCCGCAGCTGTTGCGGCGCGCCGGCATTGACTCGTTCATCTACACCCGCGGGAACGGGGACGAGCTGGAAGAACTCGGCCTCGAATACACGTGGCGCGCGCCCGACGGGAGCGAGGTGCTCGCCGTCAACCAGTGGGGCGGCTACTGCAACGCCTCGGCGCTGGGGTCCGAGGAGACGTGGCACGCGTTCACGCGGCGGGACATCGACACGCGGAGGGCGGTCGAGCGGGTCGGCGGCCTTATCGAGAGGATGGGACAGCGCGCGAACTGCGACGTGCTCCTCCTGAACAACGGTTGCGACCACCATCCGCCCCAGAGAGAGTTCGGGACGATCCTCAAGAGTCTGAGGGAGGCGTTCCCGAGCGTCGAGTTCGTGCACGGCACCCTGAGCGACTACGTCGCCGCCGTCCGGG
>JBDRTQ010000054.1:0-3672 GCA_043823885.1 Candidatus Eiseniibacteriota bacterium
CAACCTCCGGCGCCCCCGTCTGGATCGATGGTCGATCCGCATAGATGAAGAAACTCCCGCCAATGGGGGTCGTCTCCCCGTCTGTGGGATTACGGAGTCAAACTCCTAGCTGGCCGCTGAAGCTGGCGCCGCCCGGTGTCACGCGTCCTGCGAGACAGCAGTCGCGTCGCCCCGGCGGCCCCCAGCCGCCATCACTCCTTGTCGCGCGAAAGCCCGAACCTGTCGATCTTCTTCAGGAGCCCCTGGCGACTGAGACCGAGCGCCTCCGCGGTTCTCGACTTGTTCCAACGATTCTCGTTGAGCACCTGCACGATCACGCGCTTCTCGACATCCTCGACCATGTTCTTCAGGGACAATCGCGTCCCGGGCTTCGGCGGGTGAATGGCTACCTGGACCGACCTGATGCGATCGGACAGACACTCCGCGGTGATCGTCGCTCCTACATCAGAGAGCGCGATGGCCCGCTCGATCTCATTCTCCAGCTCTCGCACGTTGCCCGGCCAATCGTAGTTCACCAGCAGGTCCATGGCGCGATCAGTGAAGCCTCTCTGCGGCTCCCCGCCTGCCTCGCAGATCTTGTTCAGGAAGTGCTGGGCCAGGAGAGGGATGTCATCACGCCTGTCTCTCAGAGCCGGCATGCTGACGCCAACGACGTCTAGCCGGTAGAACAGGTCCTCACGGAAGCGCCCCGATTCAACCTCATCCCGCAGGCGCTTGTTCGTCGCAGCGATGATCCTGACGTCCACATCGATGGAATCGGTGGCGCCCACGCGCCGGATCTCCCCATCCTGCAACACGCGAAGCAGCTTGACCTGAAGCGAAGGAGGCATGTCGGCGATCTCGTCCAGGAAGAACGTACCGCCATCGGCAGCCTCAAAGAGGCCCAGCTTGTCACGATGTGCCCCGGTGAACGCCCCGCGCACATGCCCGAAGAGCTCGCTCTCGAGCAGCTGTTCGGGAAGAGCTGCACAGTTCTGCGCCACGAACCGTTCGTCCTTGCGGGGACCGTTGAGATGGATCGCCCGGGCAACCAGCTCCTTCCCCGTCCCACTCTCTCCCTCGATGAGGACGGTCACGGACGTGCGGGCCACTCTCTCGAGTGTCGTGAAGAGGTGCTGCATGCTCAGGCTCTGCCCGACGATGCTCGCGAACTTGTGCCGCGCGTCCACGACCCATCGCAGCGATTCAACTTCGTCGGTGAGTTTCGACCGGAGTTGCGCGTTCTCGATGAGGGTCGCCGCCTGTGTGGCGAGTGCCCGGAGGAACCGAACGTCCTCGTCTGAGAAAGCACCGTCGCGAGTTCTGTAGTCGAGATAGAGCGCGCCGACCGTGCGCTCTCCCAGTGACAGCGGCACCAGTGCGAGACGTCGCACCCCTCCGGCCTTGAGAGCCTGTGCGAGAATCGGCGTGGCTGTGTCCGGCGTGGCCAGGAGGATGGGGTCCTCACGATTGCGCAACTCGGAAAGCGCAGGCGAGACCAACGACAGGATGTCACCATCGTCCCTGAGGACCTCGCACAGCGAGGACGAAGCGAGAACGGCCTCGCGCCCTGATGTCAGCAGGACAACGGCAACACTGTCGGCGGGGACTGCGGCCGCGGCGATGTCGGCGAGATCCTGAATCAGGACCTCCACTGATGGAGCCGACGAGAGCGAGTGACTCGACGCGTAGAGAGTGGCCAGCCGCTCACGCTCGTCTGGGAGCCTGCCGGGTCCCGGTGCGATCTGCCCCGTCGCCGCGGCGAGCTCCTCTTGAGCTCGTCGCGCGTCGCGCCGCGCGCCCAGTCGGCGGAAGCCGTCATGGGCCTCGGCCAGCTTCTCTGCGGCCGCGTCGCGCTGACCCGTCCCGAGAAGAACGCGGCCATGAGCCTGCAAGGTCTGGTTGAGTTCGTAGGGCGCCCCGAGAGCGCGGAGCCTATCGACGGCGTCCTCGAGCAAGCGGATGGCCTCATCGGAGTTGCCCTTCTCGGCGCTGAGCTCGCCGAGCACCCTGAGGGAGTTGGCCGCCTCCAGGCGATTGCCCATCGCCTCTGCGGAGGCTCCTGCCGCCGATGCTAGCTCCCATGCCTCAGAGCCTAGCCCCAAGGTCATGAGGCTCTCCGCCTTGCGGCGGTGCAGTTCGGGGAGATCATCGATGCCTCCCGATTGCCCCATCAGTTCCTCTGAGCGAGCGAAGAACTCCAGCGCCGAGTGGTCGCTGCCGCGGATGTGCTCTAGCTCACCCAGGTCGCTCAAGACAGATGCCAAACCCCAGTCATCACCGGCAAGTTCTGCATGTACGACGGCCTCCCTGAACGAGGCAGCTGCGGCTCCCAACGCGCCCCTCCGCATCTGCAGTTGGGCGTGGTTGCCCAGATTCAGTCCAAGGGAGTATTCACAGGCTAGTTCGCGTGCCAACTCAGATGATCGCTCTAGGCAATCATCTGCACTCGACCACTCCCCTAGAAACATGTGGACTCGTCCGAGGTTCCCCAGCGTCGTGGCTAGTTCTCGTTTGCGGTTGGTGCTCCTTTGGATCTCCGCGACATCGAGGTACCACTCCTTCGACGCCTCCCACTCGCAGAGAGCAATGAGGGTGTTGGCCCTTGCGCCGCTCGCAGTGAGAACTAGGTTGGTGTCTCCCGAGCGCTCAGCTGCGGCAATACAGAGTTCAGAGAACCGCTCCATCTCCGCGAACATCCCGGACATCTGGTGAATCATACAGAGACCGTTGTAGGTCTTCACGAGAAGAGCGGAGTCCCCGAGAGACTCGACCTCGGGAAGCACGCGCTCGAGGATCTGCGATGCTTGTCCAAGATCTCCACTCAATACGTGCGCCTTTGCGTGGAGTATCGTTAGCTCAAGAGACACTGACTGTTCGCGGCGATCACCTGAACCCGCAATCGCAATCCCAAGCTCGCACGCACGGGCGCAGAAGGTAGCACGACCCATTTGCCAGTATCGCCGGGCCACGCACATCAGACCATCGAGGGAGCTAGCATCCGCGCGTATGGCGTCGAGCGGGAGTGTCTCAAGTATTTGAAGGTAGTGCACCGACTCATCTGCCTTGCTGTCTCGGGTCAGCGCAACAAGTGCGTTGAGTGCGCATCTTGCTGCGCCTTCCGGATGATGACCTCGGAACAAGTGCCAAGCGACAACGTCGTTTCCCCGAACGCTACTCGGGTGGGCCGCCGCTGTCCGGAACCAGATCTCAGCCACGGTGTCGTGGAGGTGCGTCCGGTCAGAAGCCGGAATGCCCGCGTAGATCATGTCTCTCAGCAGTTCGTGGCTGAAGGTATGCTCATCATCCGAATGGCCGGGCCGGACAATTCCGTATCGGACTAGAGCCTCCGTCGCCCCAGCGACTGCGACGCCACTCAACCCAGCAATCTGAGCGATTGCATCTGGAGTCACACCTGGCCCGAGTGACATGACCTCAGCCACTCTCAGTAGTTCCGAAGGCAGACCCCGGATTCGCTCACGGAGGATCGAGGCGACAGAATCCGGCAGCGAACACGTTTCTACTCCAGGTGCCGGCTCAAGCCCCCTCGATGACTCGCGAATCTGCTCGTGTGTCACGAGATGAGCAACGAGTTCGCGAACAAGAAGGGGGTTGCCTTCACAGCATCTGACCATCCAATCGATGAGAAGAGGACTCGCGGTACGGCACGTGGCGTCTGAAACAAACACAGCC
>JBDRTQ010000055.1:0-5075 GCA_043823885.1 Candidatus Eiseniibacteriota bacterium
GACCGGGACGAGGAGCTCTACGCCAGCCGCACGAGGCACCCGCAGGTCATCCGCCTCAAGACCGGCGTCGCGGACGACGGCAGGATAGTCGCGCGCCGGATGGACGTGCTCTGCAACACCGGAGCCTACGGGGCGCACGCACTGACGGTCCCGTCGAACACCGGCAGCAAGAGCCTGCCGCTCTATCGCTCCGACAGTCTGAAGTACAGGTGCGACTCCGTCTACACCAACCTGCCCATCGCGGGCGCGCTCAGGGGATACGGCGCTCCGCAGGGCTTCTTCGCCGTCGATTCGCAGATGGACGAGATAGCCCACGCGCTCGGGCGCGACCCGGTCGAGTACCGCCTGGCGAACGCCATCCGCGAGGGAGACCGCGACCCGATCGCCGAGCACCTCGGCGAGGGGAAGGCGGGCTTCGAACGCGTCATCAGAACCAACGGGCTGGCGGAATGCTGGGACCGCGTCCGAGAGGCTACCGACTGGGACGCCTGGCACGCCTCGCTGATCGAGGGGACGACCGGCACGCCCGGCAGCAGGTCGTTCCACAGGCGCGGCATGGGTATGTCGTTCGCAATGCACGGTAGCGGGATCCCAGGCGACGACATGGGAGCCGCCACCATCAAGGCGAACGAGGACGGTACCTTCCACCTGCTCGTCGGCGCCACCGACCTGGGAACGGGCAGCGACACCATTCTGGGTCAGATCGCGGCCGAGGTCCTCGGAGTCCCGTGCGAGGCCGTGCACGTGTACTCGTCAGACACTGACCGCACGCCGTTCGATGTCGGCGCCTACGCATCCAGCACGACCTACGTCAGCGGAGGCGCGGTCATCAAGGCGGCGGAGAAGGTTCGCGACCGGCTCATGCACCACGCATCTGCGATGATGGACGAGGACCCGGAGAAGATGGTCTGCGCGGACGGCCGGATCACGGCGCCCTCGGGTGGTAGCGTTCTTATCGCGGACGTGGCACACGTGGCGATCTACGGCGACGACAAGGAACAGATCTCCTGCTCGGCCTCGCACATGACGTTCGAATGTCCGCCTCCCTTCGCCGCCGCGGTCGCCGACGTGGAGGTCGATGTCGGCACGGGCCGCGTCGATGTCAGGGACTTCGCCTGCGCCATCGACTGTGGCTTCCCCATCAACCCGGCGCTCGCGGAGGGGCAGATACAGGGCGGGGTGTCCATGGGGCTCGGCTACGCGCTGTCGGAACAGATGATCTTCGACTCCCGCGGGAAGATGCTGAACTCGAACCTCATGGACTACAAGGTCCTCACGGCAGTCGAGACTCCCGCCATCAAGGCGATCCTCGTGACGACCGATGAGCCGACGGGTCCGTTCGGCGCCAAGAGCGTCTCCGAGATACCGGTCGACGTGGTGGCGCCGGCCATTGCCAACGCCATCTTCGCCGCGACCGGCGTCAGGCTGCGGGAGCTTCCGTTCACGCCGGAGAGGGTGCTGGCGGGGATCGAAGCGCTCGCAGGGAAGTGACCGGTGGTGCGAAGTGACAGGCGGTGCGACCTGACGGCGGCGTGAAGTGACAGGCACATGGAGGTTCACACCTTGCTGCTTCTCAAAGACATCTATCACCTGGCCACGATGAACGACGCCGGCGACCGTCTCGCGGGCGTGGACATCCTGATCGATGGCAAAAGGATCTCGTGCATCGAGCCCTCGATCGACCCCCTGCCCGGCGTTCGGGTGATCGACTGCTCCTTGATGCTGGTCCTGCCCGGGTTCGTCAATCTGCACCACCACTTCTACCAGACGCTTCAGCGGAACGTCCCGCCGGCGCAGAACCAGAAGCTGTTCGACTGGCTGACGACCCTATACGACATCTGGGCCGGCCTGTCAGTGGACGCCGTCAGGGCCAGCACCAGGCTGGCCTGCGCGGAGCTGCTTCTGACCGGCTGCTCGATGGCGAGCGACCAGATGTACGTCTTCCCGAGTGGAGTCCACGAGGAACTCATCGACGTCGAGATCGAGGCCGCGCGGGAGCTGGGCATTCGCTTCCACCCGACGCGCGGCAGCATGTCCCGCGGACGGTCGCTGGGAGGGCTTCCGCCGGACTCCGTCGTCCAGCGCGAGGAGGACATCCTCAAGGATTCCGCCCGGCTGATCGACCACCATCATGATCCGAAGCCGTTCGCGATGACGCGGATAGCTCTGGCGCCCTGTTCTCCCTTCTCGGTCACCGACCGGCTCATGGCCGAGACGGCCGAGTTCGCGAGGGACAGGGGAGTCCTTCTGCACACGCATCTGGCCGAGACCGCTGACGAGACGCAGTACTGCATCGAGACCTACGGGAAGCGGCCTCTCGCCGTCATGGAGGACCTGGGTTGGGTGGGCCGGGACGTCTGGTTCGCCCACGGGGTCCACTTCGAATCCGACGAACTCGAGCTTCTTGCGTCGACCGGCACCGGCGTGGCGCACTGTCCGACGTCGAACATGCGCCTGTCTTCCGGGGTGGCGAAGGTGCCGGAGATGCTCGAGAAGGGCGTGCGCGTGGGGCTCGGAGTGGACGGCAGCGCGAGCAACGATACGTCGGACATGTTGGGGGAGCTGAGAAGCTGTCTCCTGGTTCAGTTGCTCACCTACGGACCCGACGCCATCTCCGCCGAGCGCGTTGTCCGGCTGGCCACGCGGGACGGGGCCGCCATCTTGGGCAGGGACGAGATCGGCTCGATCGAGGTGGGGAAGGCGGCGGACGTCATAGCCATCGACATGTCCCGCCTGGGCTACGCGGGCGCGTTCTCGGATCCTCTGGCCGCCATCGTCTACGCCGGGCTCGACCACAGGGTCGACTACAACATCGTCAACGGAGAGATGGTGGTCGAGCGAGGGATGCTCGTCAGGGGCGACGAGGAGGAGATCGGCGTCACCGCCAACGAGGCGTCGGTGAGAATGCTCGAGCTTGCCGGTGTGGAGACACCCTGGCCGATGGAGCCGCCTCGACACAGACGATGAGAGATGTGAACATGCGGCGCAGGCAGCGGTACAAGGAAGACGCCGGCGGATATCCGCCGGCGTCTCGTCGTTTATCAGCTTGTTATCCCGCCTATCTCAAGACGTTCATCTTGGCCGCGGTCACCTCGCTCCCGGCTTCGAGCCGGAGGAAGTAGGTGCCGTTGGCAACGGCGTGTCCTGCCTCGTTCCTGCCGTCCCAGCGCACCTCGTGGTCGCCCGCGGCGCGGGGACCCTGCTCGAGCGTGCGTACCCTGTGTCCGGCGATGTCGTAGACAGCGAGCGTCACGTCGGACCGTCGGACCAGCGAGAACGCGATGGTGGTCTCGCGCCCGAAGGGATTCGGGTGGTTCCTGAGAGACACTACCGACTGAACCTCGTCGCTCTCGTCGGGCACTCCCGTCACCTCGTTCAGGTCGATGGAGTGGATGGACCTGCCGTGCGTCCCGGCGGCCAGCGTGCGCGTGGGCTGGTGGATCTTGAGGTCGAAGACCGGCACCGCCGGCAGCCCCGAGCCCACGACGTTCCACGTCGTTCCCAGGTCCATCGTGAAGAAGCAGCCGACGTCTGAGCCCACGTAGAGGATGTCGGTGTGGTCGGGATCGACGATCAGCGCGTTGACCGGTGCGCCCGGCAGGTTGCCGGTGATGTCGGTCCACGTGGCGCCGGCGTCGTCGGTGCGGTAGACGTAGCCAATGTTCTCGTCCCAGCGAAGGCCCGAGAACGTGGCGTAGGCGATGTCGGAATCGGTCGGGTCGACGGCCACCCGCGTGCACCAGCGATTGGGGAGCGCACCTGACACGTCGGTCCAGTTCGCACCGCCGTTTTGCGTGACCCATACGTGAGAGTCGTCGGTCCCGGCGTACACGACGTCCGGGTCAGTGGGCGCGACCGCGATCGTGGTGACGGTCCCGAACGTACCGGCGCCGCCGTTCGTCAGGTCGCCGCTGATGGCGCTCCACGAGCCCGCCTAGTTCGTGGTCTTCCACACGCGATACGTGCCGAAATAGACCGTCTGCGGGTCGGACGGGTCCATGACGATGGGTGAGGACCAGTTCCTGCGGTCGTTGTCGTCCACGCCGGACAGGGCCCAGCCCCAGGAGTATCCGAAGTCGGTGGACTTATAAGCGTTGCCCCACTGGTACTCGCAGAAGATGGTGTTGGAATCCGTGGGATCGACCACCACGAAGAATCCGTCGCCCCCGAAGATGCGCTCCCAGTCGTCGGGGTCGCCGTTGACTGTGCGAAGGGTGCCGTTGTCCTGCGTGCCGCCGTAAAGGCGGTTGGGGTTCTGATAGTCGATCTCGATGGCGTAGAACTGGTTCGTCGGCTGGTCGTAGAGCTTGGTCCAGTTGTCGCCGGAGTCGTTCGACACGTAGATGCCGCCGTCGTTGCCGTTGTAGATGCGGGACGGCGTCCATGGGTCGAACGCCATCGCGTGGTGGTCGACGTGATTGTCCGGGCCGACCTCCTGCCACGAGAACCCGCCGTTCTGCGTCCGGTAGAACGGGACGCCCATCACGAATGCGCGCGTGTGGTCGGAGGGGTCGACACGAATCTGGCCAAAGTACCAGCCGAAGGAACTAGTGAGATTCGTGAGGTTGTCGTCGTTGGTCGGGTTCCAGGTGTCGCCGCCGTCCGTGCTCTTGTACACGCCGTAGAAGTACCCCGGGTCGTCGCAGTAGAACGCGTAGACGATGTTGGGGCTGGACTCGGCGACCGAGATGCCGATGCGGCCCACTGCCGGGCCCGAGGGGAGCCCGTTCGTCAGTTCGGTCCAGGTGTCGCCGCCGTCGTACGAGCGGTAGACGCCACTCGACGGGCCGCCCGAGCGCCGGTACGTGAGCCCGCGCATGCGCTCCCACATCGCGGCGTAGATGGTGTCGGTGTCAGTTGGGTGGATGGCCAGGTCGATCGCGGACGTCGAATCAGTGAGCGCCAGCACCTTGTCCCACGTGTCGCCCGCGTCGAGCGTGCGGTAGACGCCTCGGTTCGCGTCCGCGCCGAACAGAGACCCGGCGCCCGCGACCCAGATGCGGTCCGAGTCGTTCGGGTCGACGATGACGCGGCCGATGAACCGTGTCTCCTCGAGGCCGATGTAGCTCCAGGTG
>JBDRTQ010000056.1:0-2373 GCA_043823885.1 Candidatus Eiseniibacteriota bacterium
GAGAGGAGTTCGCCGCTGCTCGCACTCAGCGAATCGACCAGAGCGCCCAGGTCGCGCGCGCCGGCCGCGACCGCTGCACATATGGCGTCGATACGCATGGACGTCTCAACGATCCTGGGGGCGAGTTCCGCTATCTGGATCGAGCTGCCCTGCTCGACGGCTTGCTCCAGCTGTCGCTGGTCGGCCGCCAGTCCGGCCGCGAGGTCGGCCGAGGCCTCACCTCCAGCGGTGACGCGGTCCACCAGGCCCTCGAAGCGCTTCATCATCCCGCGGGCCGGTGTGGAGGAGAACTCGTGCCACACGACGAAGCCGAACAGCGTGTCCCTGAGGGCGCTCTCCGCGGGGATTATTCTTGAGATACCCTCGATGCCGAAGGTGACGTCCAGCTCTCCGATCGCGGTGACCGTCCTCCCTATGCGGGCCGTGGCGGCAGAGAGCTCCTCTCCCGCCTCAATGAGCGTGATCAGGTCCTCACCGGTCTGGGTCTGGGCGATCATGTTGAACTCCGCCGACAGCCCGTCGGCGAACTGGGTCTTGAGATCGATGATCGTCGGAACCAGCCACGGCTGGAGCGGGATGTTGTACGAAGGCTCCGCGTCTGCGGGCGGTGCCACCGGAACGAGCACGGCGTCCTGGCCCGTCGCCACGGACGGAGCGACCGCGCAGGCCAGCAGCACTGCCAGCGTGCGAAGAGCGAGTAGTGACACGGGGTTCGTTCTCATGCGCGTCATCGTGAGTTCCCCCTGAGGGCAGGACGAATATCGCCCCTGCCCGGATGTATGTGTTTCATGCGCTGTCGTGGCCCGCAGGCCTCGTCATCGTCGAACCGGCGGGCTTGAGTGACCCGCCCGTCGGTGAGCAAATGGTATCACAGTGCCATTCGCGTGCCAAGATGGGCTTGTTGTCGCCACTCGCACCGCCACGATGCCGCACGGCCAAAAGACGGGGGCATCTGGTCAAAGACCCAGATGCCCCCGTGCTACTGCGCTGTTGTCTCCGGTGAATCACCTAATCAGGACGAGCTTCCTCTGGTCATCGAAGCCGGGCCCCATGACCCGACAGAAGTAGACGCCTGACGCCACCTTCTCTCCATGATCGTCCCTACCGTCCCAGTGGAGCATCTGGACTCCGGGCTGCATCTCCCTCCGTGCGAGGCTTCTAACAAGCCTGCCGGCCATGTCGTAGATGCTGGTTTCTACCTCGCCGCCAGGCTCGGGGATGCTCAAGCTGATGCTGGTGGACGCTGCAAAGGGATTGGGTGTGATGGATGCACGCGGTGCCTCTGACGCTGGCGTTGCCTCCAATCCGTCGCTTCGCGAGGGACGATCTCCGAAGCGCCCTCGGCTCCGAATTACGAAGTGCCGGATCTGCCCGGGAGCCAAGAAAGGCACCTCATATACGAGCTCAATGCTCTCGCCCGGGTCCAGCGCCGCGTACTCGCCCAGGTCAGCCAGGGCCGACTCACAGGGCCCGTCCACTGAGTGGTCTGCATCCAAGAGCGCACACTGCTGCACCACGATGGGCTCATTCGAGAACTCTGCCAGGAACATGCTGTCAATCCAGTAGTCAACGGGCGCAGTGACCACCATCTTCGCGATTCCGTCTTCCAATACCAGTCCCTCCGGCAGATCGAGAATGCTCGTCGTGGCGTTCTCCCTGTAGCACAGGTCCGTGAGATCGAGAACGCCCGGCGCAGCCTGATCGCGTCCCCCACCACTTGGGGGGTCGATCTTGTGGCTGGGCATACCCCGAGTACCAGCACCGCCACCTCGCCAACCTCGCGCCGCTGGGAAATGCACCTCCATCTGGGAACCAGCAGCAAGGACGGCGTACCGGTCATCAGATGAGACCACAAAGTCCAAGAGGTCTCGGCCCTCGGAGTCGAAGCAGGCGACAGGCAACGCCGATGCGGAGTAGGGGCCAACCGCGCCTCCGGGGAGGACGCCGATACGCACATCTCTCGGGTGATCCAGGGTAGTGAGCTCAATAGCGTCGAACAGGGAGTGATCTGCCTCGTCTTCGGAGAGATGGAGCCTGTACCGCCCGTCGCTGGGGGTAGGATCGCCCTCCAGCAGGTAGGTGTCGAGGATTTCCCCGTCGGGAGCAGGAGCCTGTGCAAGGATGTTGTTGTCTCGCGAGAAGCCCCCGGGCGTGAGATAGGAGACGAATGGACAGCCGCCACCTGGCTCGTGTATCCCGGCGACTGCGAAGCGATAGGAGTACCTGAGGTCCACGCGGGGCTCATCGGAGTAGGTCATTCTCCGAAGACACCCGTAGCTGGGGTGAAGATCAATGGAATAGTCGTTTGACACAAGGGTCATGACGATGACCACAGCTTCATTGCAGTCCTTGCGGAAGTCTGCAACCCTAACC
>JBDRTQ010000057.1:0-3265 GCA_043823885.1 Candidatus Eiseniibacteriota bacterium
CGAGTCAGCCGACGCGGAAAAGCTGACGGCTTCGGCCCCGATCCGCGCGCATCTGGACGTCGTCGAGCCGATGGGGAACGAGATATTCCTCTACTTCGAACTTGGGGGGAAAGACCTCGTCGCCCGGATCGACGTCAGGACGCCCCCTTCCGTCAACACCGACGTCGACCTGGTGCTTGATACGGAGAGCCTGCACTTCTTCGACAAGGAGACCGGCGAGTCCTTGCTGTACGGCAGGGAAGGGTAGGCCGGCGTGAGGGTTTATCTGGGCGTCGACATCGGCGGCACGAACATCAAGGCGGCTCTCGTCTCTGAAGAGGGCGCTCTGCTTTCCTTTCGCAGCACGCGCTGGTCCGGCGGCGCCGCCACCGAAGCCGTCGATGTGGTCTCCAGGCTGGGACTTGAGCTTACCAACTCCGGAGAGGGCCACGAAGTCGTCGCCTGCGGCGTGGGGTCGGCCGGGCTCGTCGACACCGCCGGGGGCGTGGTTCACTTCTCACCGAATCTTCCCGAGTGGCGCGACGTCGAACTCCGACGGATGGTAGCGGCGGCGCTCGGGCTTCCAACCAACATCGAGAACGACGCCAACGCGGCGGCCTACGGCGAGTACGTCGTCGGCGCGGCGCGAGGTTCGGCCAACGCGGTCGTTCTGACGCTCGGAACCGGGATTGGCGGCGGGCTGATCCTGGACGGGAGACTCTACCGGGGCACCGGGTTCGCCGGCGAGGTCGGTCACATGACCATCGACCAGGACGGTGAGGAGTGCCTCTGCGGGAACGCGGGGTGCCTCGAGCGCCTGGCGAACGCCGAGGCGGTCGTGCGGAACGTGCGCCGGCTCGTTGACTCCGGACGGGAGTCGGTCCTCGTCACCGGAGGGAACGGGTCGACACTGACGGCGGAAGAGGTCGGCGAGGCCGCCGCCGCGGGCGACGCGGTCGCCACGGAAGCGCTGGACAAGACCGGGCGCGCACTGGGAGCCGGTCTGGCGAATCTGGTCGTCATCCTCGACCCCGACGTGATCGTGATAGGCGGCGGAGTGGCGGCCGCAGGCGAGCCGCTACTGGCGCCCGCCCGCGACGAGATGGCTCGTCGTTGCTACTGCGGCGGCGCCTCGCTGCCGCGCGTGGTCCCGGCCGAGCTCGGCAGCACAGCGGGGGTCGTCGGCGCGGCCCTCCTGGCCCGCGACGAGCTTCCGTCCGAGTGAGCGGCAAAACTCCACGGACAGTGCTGTCCCCGGATCTGGTGGTGTCCTTTTGAAGCTGTCCCAGACAGTCGTCTTCCTTCTCATTGCGACGGTCCTGGTCGCCCGGCCGGCGGGCGCGGCGCCCGCCGCGCAGTCGGCGCCCGACTCCGACCAGTTCATGATCACCGCGGACAGCGTGGAAGCCGGGGAGGGTCCGCGCGGCCGGGTAGTGCGTCTCGAGGAGAACGTGACGATCGCCCGTCTCGGAGCCACCCTGACGGGGGACCGGGGCGTGTACTACGAGGCGGAAGGACACGCGATCATATATGGCAACGTCGCGGGCGAGGACGGCGGACGGGCGGTCGCCTGTGACACCCTCGACTACTTCCTCGATACGGACACCGCGCTTCTCCGCGGCAACGCTTCCTACAGCGACACGTCCGTCACGACCACCGCAGACAGGATCCACATGCTGAGGTCGGAGGGTGTCGCCGTGTGCCGGGGGAACGTCCGCTCCTCGGACACCGGGGGCACGTTCAGGCTGAGCGCAGGCAAGCTCGTCTACGACTTCGACGCCGGCGGGGGAAGAGCGTCGAGGGGGCCGACGCTTCTGACCTACGACGAGGCGGGTCTACAAGATGGGAAGCTCGACGCCGACGTCATCGAGTTCAGCGCAGCAGCCGACGCCATCCGTGCCTTCGGTGGGGTGACCATGGAGCGGGAAGACATCACGGCTCGCGCCAGGGCGGCGTCCGTCGTCAGGGGCGGCGGGATCGAACTCCATGGCGACCCGTCTGTCGAACAGGCGGGGGACGGTCTGACCGGCGATATCATCACGGTCTCGACCGACGACGGCGAGATCTCCCGTGTGGTATCTGTCGGTGGCGCCAGGGCCACGTACAGCATCGAGCCGGAAGAGCCCGGCGAGACCCCGTCGCACGGGATCGTCAGCGGCGACACGCTGACCATGTTCATGGAGGACGGCCGGCCTGTGCTGACGACGGTCCGCGGACACGCCGCGAGCGAGCACATGGTCGGCGGGTCGGGCGAGAGGAACTTCGTCAACTCCCGTACCATCGACGTGCTGTTCACCGACGGGCGCATCAAGAGAGTTATCTTCCGGGGCCGGGCCACCGGCACGTATTCCTTCCCGCCCGAGGACTACGAGCCGCCCGAATCCCCCGTCGGCGTCGCGTTGCCGGAGTCGCTCGCGGGGGCCGAGCCGCCCGGGCCGCCAGGTGGCGTCAAGGCGCCCCCCGATTCCCTCGAACTCGAGACCGTCGCCTACCAGAGCGACGAGATCAACTACTACGTGGCGCGCAACCGGATCGTTCTGGCGGGTTCGGCCCGGGTCGACTACCAGTCGACCGTTCTGCTCGCCGACGACATCATCTTCTATCCGAGCGAACAGGTCCTGGAAGCATCCGGCGATCCGGACCTCCGCGAGCAATCGGACAGGCTGGCAGGGGAGCATCTGACCTACGATCTCGAGGGGAAGACCGGGTCGATCGACGGTGGCGTCACGACGTTCGAGGACGGCCTCTACTACGGCGACCAGATCGTCCGCGAGGAAGACGGCACGCTCAAGGTGCGCCGCGGCACCTACACGACCTGCTCGAATCCCGAGCCTCATTTCCGTCTCGTCGCGCACAGAATGAAGATCTACATCAACGACAAGGTCATCGCCAAGCCGGTCATCCTGTACATCGGGAAGATGCCCGTGCTCGCACTGCCTTTCTATGTCTTCCCCATAAGGAAGGAACGGCACTCCGGCTTCCTGCTTCCTCAACTCGAGCTCGGGATCAGCGAGGGCGAGGGTCGGTTCGTGCGGAACTTCGGCTACTACTGGGCGCCGAGCGACTACTGGGACGCGTCCGTGTGGGCCGACTATTACGAACAGACGAAGTGGATCGGCCACGTGGAGACCAGGTACAAGCTCAGGTACGTCCTCTCCGGCAGCGTGCAGGCCTCGTTCATGGAGGAGCTCCTCTACAACAAGCGCCGGTGGGACCTCAAACTCAGCCACAGACAGGAGCTGGGGAGGGTGTGGACCGCGGGCGCCTCGGGTGACTTCCGAAGCGA
>JBDRTQ010000058.1:0-6133 GCA_043823885.1 Candidatus Eiseniibacteriota bacterium
AGTCGACGTTCCCTCGTCTCTCGCGACGTTTCGTCGCCGACGGCGCGGAGCTTCTGGTCAATATCACGAATGACGTGTGGTACGGGGAGACGTCGATGCCCTTCCAGCACGCGTCCATGGCGGTCATGCGCGCCGTCGAGAACCGGCGCAGCCTGGCGCGGAGCGCCAACAGCGGAGTGTCGATGCTGGTGGACCCCTACGGCCGAGTGCTGGCGCGCACGGGGATCTTCGAGGAGGGGTTTCTGGTGGAGAGCCTTCCAGTGGTGAGCGGGAAGACCTTCTACACGAGGTATGGTGACGTCGTCCCGTGGGGCGCCTCGGTCGCGGGCGGCTTGATGCTGGTGCTCGGTCTGTCCGGAGCCGCGGGCAGTCGGGGCGGGCGGCAGGGACGGCGGAACTGACTCGACCCGGCTTCCGGTATCGGTCAGGAATTGAACATTGGCATGGAATCGAAGATTGACAGGTCTGCCTGCCGGGACGAGACTCAGCCGGTTGGCGGGGGCGGTGGTGGGCGCCGTTCATCGTCGCTCGGCCAGTATCGGGCAACGTCCGGTCTTCAGGGGATTTGGAGGTCTGCCAGACCTCTTCGCGTGGCATGGAACTTGCATTTCGACGCAGCGAGCTTCCCTGGATCGAAGATCCAAGGGGATGGGTCCTGTGTAGCTGAGGAGACCTTGATGTCGACATACTGGGGCTTTCTGAGACAGCGCCGCGCGCGAAGCACGTCGCGGCAGACTCTTGTGATGGGCCGATTCGTGCTGTCGATCCGCGGCTCAGCGCTGGTGGGAGTGATGGCCATCATCACGGCGGTTCTGCTTGTGGGGGTAGGCATCTTCATCCTTGGCCATTCCGAGGGCGACATCGTGGAGTACGCCGTCGATGACAGCAGGGCGTTCTACATCGCCGAGGGCGGGCTGGAGCGGGCGAGAGGCTACCTCGGGGCGCTGGAGTTGGATGACCCCAGCGCTATCCCCCCCGAGAGTCTCTTCTCAGAGGAGCCGCTGGGCGGCGGGACCTACACGGTGAAGGTAACCGCCGACGTGAGCGGCGGAAGCTGGCTGGACGCCTACGAGGTTGTATCGACGGGCGAGAAGGACGGCGTGCTGCGTCAGGTCAAGGCGACGGTGATAGCCGAGACGTTCGCGATGTATTCGTGGTTCATCGAGAGCGGTGGCGGCGGCTACTCGTGGTTCCGGACGGGCGAGCGCTTCGAGGGCCCGATACACGTCAACGGTGACCTGAGGATAGACGGTGACCCCTGGTTCGGGGGCCACGTTCGTGCCGCCGGAGACATGACCATGATGGCAGGCAGCAACCCGACCTTCGTGATGGGCTACGAACTCCATGTAGATCCGATCAGTCTGCCGACCCGGGCCTACGTGTTCTCCACGCTGAAGGCGGCGGCCCAGGGCCCGGGGGGCGTGGTTCTGCCCGCCCTGGGGAGCAAGACCTACTACGAGGTGACACTGGGCGATCCTGCCCTCGGCTGGTTCACGTATCAGGGGTACAACGACGACGGCAGCCCTAACGGGCTCGGCGTCGTCGTGGACATCTCGGGTCTCAACGGAGCAGTGTGGTCCGACGAGGACATCTACATCTCAGGGACGCTCGACGGACAGCTGACGATCGGCGTGGATGGCACCATACACATCACTGACGACGTGCTGTACGCCGGGTCGACTCCGGGACACGGACCCAATCCCGATTGCGACGACATGCTCGGGCTCATCGCGGCCGGACATCCGAAGGGCGACGTCATCATCGACCGCACGATTCCGAACCGGAACGACTGTGAGGTCCACGGGGTCATGATGGCTCTCCAGAAGACCATCGAGGCCGAGGACTACCAGCATTATGCTCCGCGAGGGGACTTCATCATCTACGGCGGCATGCTCGCGGACTACGCCATCCACCTGGCGCAGTACACCGACGGCGTGGTGACCTCGGGTTACGTCAGGGACTACCACTTCGACCCGCGCGTGGGGGTGCTCCCGCCACCGTTCTTCCCGTTCGCGGGGAGCTTCTCCATTGTGACGTGGGAAGAGGTCGTACCTGTGGTGGTGGAGTCGTAGATGACGTCGTAGAGGGAGGCAGTCTGTCTTGAGCAGGCGAACGATGACATCAGCGGACGACGGGCGTCGGGAGCCGCGCCGCGTGAAGTGCGTGCGCCGCGGTGGCTCCACGCTCGTACCGGTCATAGCGATCGTCGCAGCGGTTCTTCTGGTCGGCGTGGCCATCTTCGTCCTCGGGCATTCCGAGGGCGACATCGTCGAGAACAGCGTGGACGACAGCCGCGCGTTCTACATCGCGGAGGGCGGACTCGAGCGCATGCGCGGATGGTTGGGCGATTTCCACGCGGATGACCCGGACGGCGACCCGCTCGGCAAGAAGTTCGAGAACCAGCTCCTGGGCGGCGGGACGTACACCGTGGAGATCACCGAGAACTTGAGCGGAGGAAGCTGGCTGGGCGCCTACAGGGTCGTTTCGACCGGTGTGATCGACGGCGTGGCGCGGCAGGTCCAGGCGGTGATGATCGCCGAGACGTTCGCCAGGTATCAGGTCTTCGTGGAAAACGCCGGATGGGTCTGGTTCAGGACGGGCGAGCGATTCGAAGGCCCCGTGCACGTAAACCACGACCTGCAGATCGACGGCGACCCCTGGTTTGGCGGTCCCGTCACGGTGGGAGGCGGGCTCACACAGAAGACCGGGAGCAATCCCGTGTTCGAGATGGGATACGAGCTGGGCGTCGAGAACATCTCCCTTCCGGACGACAGCTACCCCACGGACAGGATCAGGCCCGCGGCGGAGTCGGGAGGTTTCGCCTTCCCGGCGCTTGTGGGGCAGGATGCGAAGTACCATATCGACCTGGGCCATTTCGGTCCCGGGCTGATGGGCTACAGGAGCTACGGGAAGGTCGGCGGCGTATACACCTGGTCGGACTGGGTGCAGGTCGACCTCGCGCCGCTCAACGGCGCCATCTGGAGTCCGGAACCGATCCGGCTCGAGGGGACACTTGACGGGCAGCTGACCATCGGGGTCGAGGGCAACATCGAGATCTGGGGCGACATTCTCTACGACGGGGTAGCGCCCGGCAACACGCCGCCCCCTGACTGCGACGACGTGCTCGGTCTCATTGCGGACGGAGACGTCATCATCGCGTATACGGTTCCGAACTGGAACGACTGCATGTTCTACGGGGTGGCGATGGCCCTCGAGAAGAGCGTCGAGGCTGCGGAATACCAGCACTACGCTCCTCGCGGAGTGTTCGAGATGTACGGCGGGCTAATCGCCGACTACAGCATTCACATGGCGCAGTACGACAACGACGGCAACCTGATCTCGGGGTACGTTCGCGACTACAACTGGGACTCCCGCATGATCGCGATGCCGCCGCCGTTCTTCCCGCTGACGGGACGCTACTTCATCTATTCCTGGGAAGAAGTGTCGCCGCCGGTACTGTGATCGATCTCCGCTCGCGAGCGAGTCATGGAGCGAGCAGGCGACCTCGAGCGCTAGGGAGCGAAGGTACTGACGATGCTCCCGATGAGGCAAGGAATGGGTGAGACCAGGAAACGGGCAGCGGTTCTGCGACCGCGCGGACTGACGGATGATAGTGGGTCGACGATAGTCGCCGTCCTGGCGATCATCACGTCGGTGCTCCTCGTCGGAGTTGCGATATTCACGCTCGGCCACGCCGAGGGGGATCTCGTGGAGTACGCCGTCGACGACGCACGGGCCTTCTACGTCGCTGAGGGCGGCCTCGAACGGGCCCGAGCCTGGCTGGGTAGTCTGCAGGAGGACGATCCGAACGCGAACCCCGTGGGCATGACCTTCGAGAACCAGACACTGGGGGGCGGAGTCTACACCATCTCGGTCCTCGATGATCTGAGCGGAGGCGGTTGGCAGCCGGCCTACGAGGTCGTGTGCGTGGCGGAGGTCGACGGGGTAGCGCGCAGCGTGCGCACCGTGATGGTACCCGAGACGTTCGCGAAGTACCAGTGGTTCGTCGAGCGAGGGGGGTGGAGGTGGTTCCTGTCGGGCGAGAGGTTCGAGGGGCCCGTTCACGTCAACAAGGACCTGCAGATCGACGGCGACCCCTGGTTCGGTGGCAGAGTGACGGCCGGAGGCGGGATCACGCTGAAGAACGGCAGCAACCCGACCTTCGAGCAGGGCTACGAACTCAATGTTGAGGACATCCCTCTCCCTGACGTCTCCGACATCGACGCGGTCGTCAAGACGGCCGCGCTGAACGGCGGGTTGTACGCAGGCGTGCTCCCGCACAACAAGGGTTTCTATCACGTGCGGTTGGGCCATCCCTCCGTCGGGGAACTGACATACGAGGGGCTGCGTCCCCAGGGAGGCGGCTACCAGACCATCCTCTCGTCGCAGACCAGCGACATCGCGTCGCTGAACGGGGCCGCGTGGTTCGGGGACCCCGTGGCGATAGAGGGGACCCTCGACGGGCAACTGACCATCATGGCCGACGGCAACATCGAGATCTGGGACGACCTCCTTTACGACGCGTCCACGCCGGGCGCCGGGCCGGACCCCGGGTGCGACGACGTGCTCGGGCTCATCGCCAACGGCGACATCGAGATTTCCTACACGCCGGCCAACCAGAACGACTGTGAGATACACGGGGTGATGATGGCCCTGGACAAGGACCTGCTGGCGGAAGACTACAACCACTATGCCCCCAGGGGCAGCCTGATCATCTACGGTGGCGTAATCGCGGACAAGAGCATCCACCTGGGACAGTTCCGGGACGGCTACTGCGTGCACGGATACGAGCGGGACTACAGGCTCGACCCGAGACTTCCGCGGATGCCTCCACCGTTCTTTCCGCTGACCGGCAGGTACATCGTTCACTCGTGGGAGGAGATCAATCCTCCGGAGGCATGAGGTGCACAGGGAGAAGGCTTTGAGCAAGAGGCGTCAGAAACCCCGAGACGAGCGTGAGGGCCGGAGCGAACGGGGCCAGGCCAATCTGTCCTTCAACGGGAAGCGGTTCGGTGAGCTTCTCATTGAGGCCGGAGTGATAGCGGCCGGAGACCTCGAGACGGCGCTCAACACGCAGCGAGAGACAGGCGAGCGCCTTGGAGAGGCTCTTGTCAAGCTGCAGCTGGCGACAGAAGAGGACATCGTCGGCGCGCTCGCGGGACAGCTCGGTATCGGCGTCTTCGACCCGGCAATAGCGGGGACGATAGAACCGGACATCGTGCTGACCATCCCCGAACACATGGCCAGGCATCATCACGCGCTGGCGCTCGCCCGCAGGGACAACGAGCTGATAGTCGCGATGTCGGATCCGCTCGACCTTGTTGCCATCGACGATCTGAGAGTTGCCACCAAGTGCGAGCTGTCGATTCAGGTGGGCCTGGTCAGCGGCATCGAAGCCGCGATAACCACGGCCTACCGCAGCGCGACGGCGGACCAGAACCTCGAGGACGTCATTGAGGGCGCGAGGGTCGAGCTGGGCATTCAGGATTCCAGCGGACTGGAGGAGCTCTCCGAGCAGGAGCTGAGGGACAGGGCCGAGGACGCCCCCATCGTCAAGCTGGTCAATCTGATACTGGGGCAGGCCATTGCCGAGCGTGCGACGGACATACACATCGAGCCGCTCGAGAAGAAGGTCGTCGTGCGCTACCGCGTGGACGGCGTCCTCTACGACACCACGATGCCCCCCAAGCGCTTCCACGAGGCCATCGTGGTCAGGATCAAGATCCTCTCCGAGATGGACGTGGCCGAGCGGCGGGTGCCGCTGGACGGCCGCTTCACAGCGAGGTTCGAGGATCGCAACGTCGACATCAGAGTCTCCACCCTTCCGACCATCTACGGCGAGAAGGTGGCGATGAGGCTCCTGCACAAGACAGGGACGGTCGTCAGTCTCGCCGAACTCGGGTTCGAAGAGGACGCGCAGGCCATATTCCGCAGGGCGCTCAAGCGCCCGTACGGCATGGTGCTGATCAGCGGGCCTACCGGCTCGGGCAAGAGCACGACGCTGTACGCCGGCATGGGTGAACTGGATCGCGTCGGAAAGAACATCACGACGCTGGAGGACCCGGTCGAGTATCATCTGGATCGCGTCAACCAGGTCAACGTCAACAGGAAGGCCGGAATGACCTTCTCGTCC
>JBDRTQ010000059.1:0-2389 GCA_043823885.1 Candidatus Eiseniibacteriota bacterium
AGGGGAGGTAGGAGCGAATGAGGAACTACGAGGGTACGTTCATCTTCCGCCCGAGCCTCGACGACGCCGGTCTCGAAGCAGAGATGGCGAAGGTCGAGGAACTCATCACGGCGGAAGGTGGCACGGTCAAGGAGTGGGACAAGTGGGGCAAGCGTCGGCTCTCCTACGAGGTCAAGGGCGAGTACGACGGGTACTACACGTTCCTCACGTTCGAGGCGGACCCCGCGGCCATCGAGAGGCTTGTCGATGCCTATCGCCTGCGGGAGAACATCCTCCGCAACATGAACATCGTGATGGACCAGTAGCCCGGGCCGCTCGAACTTAAACCTCTGATTCGGAGGCACACATGCCAAAACGTGAGAGCCACGGCAAGTTCTGCCGGTTCTGCCAGGACAAGGTCGACGAGCTCGACTACAAGGACGAGAAGCGGCTGCTGCGTTTCGTGACGGAACAGGGCAAGATAATCCCGCGCAGGGTGACGGGTACCTGCGCAAGACATCAGAGACAGCTGGCAGTGGCGGTGAAGCGCGCCCGTCAGATCGCCCTTCTGCCGTTCGTCGGCCGGCACCACAAGCACGGCTAGACGGAAGCAAGGGGCAGATACAGGGAGGTGGATCCGCAATGAAGGTCATACTGGTCGAGGACATTCACCGACTCGGATCTAGGGGCGAGGTCGTTACGGTCAAGGACGGGTACGGGAGGAACTTCCTCATCCCGTCCGGCAAGGCGCTGCCTGCCACGTCCGGAGCGCTCGAACAGCTCAAGATCAAGGTCCAGGTGGACGAAGCACGGGTCAAGAAGGACAAGCGTGCCGCGGAGCAGATCGCGGAGCGGCTGAGCGGCGTATCCTGCACGGTGCGCGTTCAGGCCGACGAGGCCGACAAGCTCTACGGATCGGTGGGCGAGAGGGACATCGCGACTGCCCTTGAAGAGCAGGGACACGAGACCGATCCCGCCAACGTGATCATGGACGAGCACATCAAGATGCTCGGCGTCTACCCGATCAAGATCCGCCTGTTCAAGGACGTGGAGGCGGAGATAAAGGTCTGGGTCATCAGAGAATAGGGACAGGGGCCGCAGTCGCGTTCCGGCTGAGGCCTCCTACCGCAGCAAACACAGGCAAACAAGCGAGGAGGGGTAGATGTCGAGACGTCTTATGGCAGGCACGCTCCTGCTCGTCGTTCTCGCCGCGGTCATCTGGTGCGTGGGCTGCGGCTCCGGGGGCGACGACGAGATCGTGGCCAGAGTCGGAAGAACGAACATCACGAAGAGTTATCTCCTGCAGAAGCTGTCCGAGTTGCCACCTTTCGCGCAGCAGCAGTTCGCCGGCCCCGAAGGAACGATCGACTTCCTCCACAGGCTGGTGGACGAGGAGGTCCTCTATCAGGCGGCCCTCCAGGCGGGTTACGACCAGAGCCCCGAGGTGGTGAAGGCTCTGGACGCCGTCAAGCGCCGGGCCGTCATCCAGGCGTACTACGCCGCCGACGTCGAGGGGACGGTGGTGGTTGCCGACGAGGACATTCAGGCCTACTACGGTGAGCACAGCGAGCAGTTCCAGCGCCGCGGACGCATCAAGTTCCGCCACATCCTGCTGCCGACGCAAGCTCAGGCCGACGCGGCCAGGTCGCGCGTCCTTGGTGGAGACGACTTCGCCTCCGTGGCCCGCGAGATATCCACCGACGCCGCGACGAAGAGCGCCGGCGGACTGATGGCTTCGGTCGCACTGGGCGACGGCGTGCCGGGCACCGGCATGGACGCCGCGTTCGTCGAGAGCGTCCGTCGGTGGAAGGTGGGCGAGGTCACGGATCCCATCCGCTCCGAGATGGGTTGGCACGTGGTCTACGTCGAGGAGAACGTCGAGGCGGGGACCAAGCCTCTGGAAGAGGTCCGCGAGCAGATAGAAAAGAGCCTGATGCCCGAGAAGACGCGCGCGCGCTACGACGAGATCCTCACGCAGCTCAAGGAGAGCTACGGCGTCAGGGTCAACGAGGATGTCTTCAGGGCCAAGCCGCGGAGCGAAGAGGAGCTGTTCACGCTCGCGTCTGAGACCGACGATCCTCTGACCAGGCTCAACTACTACTCTGAGCTGGTCTTCAACTACCCTGAGGGAGAGCACGCCGCGGAGGCGCAGTTCATGATCGGGTTCATTCACGCCGAGGAACTCCAGAACTACGATGCGGCACGTAATGCCTTCGAGAGAATGAAGCTGCGTTACCCCGACTCGGAACTGGTCGCCTCGGCCGACTGGATGCTCGAGAACATGGGTGAGGAGAACCCGCCCTTCGAGGAAGGGGAACTCATCTCCCAGTAGCGCCGGGAGACCGCCTGAGAGGAATCTGAGCGATGCTCCCACTCGTCGCGGTGACGACGATCTTCGTTGCCACCTACT
>JBDRTQ010000060.1:0-9473 GCA_043823885.1 Candidatus Eiseniibacteriota bacterium
ACGCGATATTCCCGGACGAGCTGGACCTCCCGGAACTCCTCAAGCACCGGGACAACGCTCGGGACCAGAACTACATGCTCGACCGCGCCGTGGCGGAGGTGGACGGGCGGCCCGTCGGCACGGCCTCGTTCGGCCAGTCCATGTGGACGCCGATGCCCGGGAAGTTCTGGCTCTTCATCCAGGTTCATCCCGACCACCAGAAGCGGGGCGTTGGCACGGCCATCTACGACCACATCGTCGGGGCGCTGTCGGAGAAGAAGCCGACCATCTTCGATTCGTGGACGCGCGAGGACAAGACGGACGCTGTGAGCTTCCTGACGAAACGCGGATACGAACAGGTCATGCGCGGGCAGAACTCGCGACTGACCCTGGCCTCCTTCGACCCGTCGAAGTTCGCCTATGTCGTCGAGCGCGTGAGCGAGTCCGGCATCCGCATCGTGCCGCTCACGGAACTGAGGGAAGAGGACCCCGAGTGGCGCAGGAAGCTCTACGAACTCGACTGGCTCCTGTCGCTCGACGTTCCGGAGATCGACGAGCCCAGGAAGCGCGAGTTCGAGGTCTACTGCAAGCAGACGTTCGACAAGCCGACGTTCTTCCCGGAGGGGTTCTTCGTCGCGCTGGACGGCGATGATTACGTCGGCGTCAGCATTCTCGAGCTCAATCTTGCGGACCCGACGAAGCTCCAGACCGACCTGACCGGTGTCGTCAGAAGCCACAGGCGGAAGGGCATTGCCACCGCTCTCAAGGTGCGCGCGCTCTCGAAGGCGCAGACGACCGAGGCTGCGTACCTCGACACGGACAACGAGGAGAAGAACCCGATGTACACGCTGAACGTCAGGCTTGGGTTCAAGCCGACGGCCGGGTGGTTGCACATGCGGAATGACATGAGAGACGACGCGGCGCGCGAGAAGAAGTAGGAGCGCCACCGAAGCCGGAGGACCGCGGCAGATGCGCATCAGACCGATGAACGAGTCCGACTCCGACTACGAGGCCACGGCCGCTATCTGGACGGCCAACTGGCCGGAGTACCCGAAGACGGCGGAGATGTACCGCTACTCCGCCGAGACGCGCGACCCTACGAGCATCCTCGGACGACTCGTCGCGGAGGATGGCGACGGCGTCGTGGCTACCGGGTACTTCCGTGAAGAGTCGGACAGCGTGGTAGATGGCAAGTTTCTGTTGTACGTGCAGGTTCACCCGGACCACCACGGCGGAGGCATCGGTAGTGCGCTCTTCGACGGCCTGCTCGAGCACCTCGAGGTGCACCAGCCGGAGATCCTCTCGTCGTTCACGCGGGAGGATCACGGGATCGCCATCGGCTTCCTCCAGGAACGCGGGTTCCGGGTCTCGATGAAAGAGCAGGACTCCGCGCTGGACCTCGCATCGTTCGAGCCAGCGAAGTACGCCGGTATCGTCGAGAAGGTCCGCGAATCCGGCGTCGAGATCCTGCCGGCGAGCGAGCTCTCGAAGCGCGACCCCTACTGGATGAAGAAGACGTGGGAACTGCACGGCGAGATCATCCCCGATGTGCCGGACGACGACGTGCTGACGAACGAGCCGTTCGCTGAGTTCGAGAAGAGCTTCAAGCACCCGGACTTCATTCCGGAAGGCTACTTCCTCGCGCTGGACGGCGACCGCTACGTCGGCATGAGCAGCGTCTGGAACAGGCGCGTCAAGCAGGGTGAGGTCTATACGAGGCTCACAGGCGTCGTCCGGAGTCACCGCAGGCGAGGCATCGCGACGGCGCTCAAGGTCCGGGCACAGGAGTTCGCGAAGTCGATCGGCGCCAAGGTGGTCGTGACCGACAACGAGGAGAACAACCCTATGTACGACTTGAACGTCATGCTCGGGTTCAGGCCGACCATGGCCTGGCTGCAGTTCAGGAAGGAGCTGGGTGCTGCGAAGGCGCCCGGCGCCTCCACTGACGAATAACACAGACCCGCTGCGCGTAGTTCATGAGTGGCGTCGGAGGACATCACAGTGACTTTGAAGATACGGCCGTTCGAGAAGACCGACGAGGAGTACCGGGCCGTCGTCGATGTCAGCAACGCCAACTGGCCGGAGGAGCTGTCTGCTCCGGAGAGCTGGCAGCACAGGGACAAGCACCGCAACCCGAACTTCCTGTTCGCGCGCGTGGTGGGGGAGGTTGATGGGACGATCGTCGCGTCCGCCGTCTACGGAGAGAGCGAGTGGGCGAGCGTTCCCGGAAAGTACTTCGTCGGCATCGAGGTTCATCCCGACCACCAGCGCAAGGGCTACGGGTCGGCGATGTATGATCATGTGTCTGCCGCCCTCGCCGAGCGCGACCCGCTCTTCTTCACCGCCGACACGCGGGAGGACAAGCCCGACTTCATACGCTTCCTCACGAAGCGCGGGTTCGAGACTACGATGCGCTACCCCGTGTCGCACCTGAACCCGCAGACCTTCGAGTTCGCGAAGTTCGGGGGCATCGAGGGGCGCCTGAAGGAGAGCGGCATTGAGATAGTCAATGTGCCCGATCTGCCGGCGCGCGACCCGGAGTGGAAGCGGCACTGGTATGATCTGGAGTGCGAGTGCTGGATGGACGTCCCGCTGCCTGAGCCTCCGACAGTGGGCCGCTTCGAGGAGTTCGCGTCCAGGTTCGACTCACCGAACTACGATGCGAACGCGCACTTCATCGCCATCGACGACGGTAGGTACGTGGGCCTGACCGGCTTCTGGACCTCGCCGGTCGAGAAGCACAAGCTCTACACGGGGCTCACGGGCGTCGTCAGGAGTCACAGGCGGAGGGGCATCGCCACCGCGCTCAAGGTGAGCGGCGTGCGCTACGCGCGCGACTACGGGGCCACCATCGTCGAGACCGACAATGAGGAGAACAACCCGATGTTCGGCCTCAACATGCAGCTGGGGTTCGAGGCTAAGCCCGCGTGGCTCGATTTCCGGAAGGTGCTCCGGGAGCCGCGTGAGGGCGAGACGATCCCGAAGGTCAAGAGCAGTTAACCTGTCAGGGAGGAGGGACGAGATGCGGATGCAGAAACACGTCACGTTGCTGGGGGCGCTCTTCATCGCCTTTCACGTTCTTGGTCTCATCGTGGGCATCGTCATCATGATAGCGCTGCCGGCGATCGGATGCCTGGCTCATGACGCGCAGGCCATGACCATTCTCAGTGCCCTCGGAGTCGGCATCGGCGCGTTCCTCATCGTGCTGTCGGTCCCCGGGCTCGTTGCGGGCATCGGTCTCCTCAGGGGCAAGAAGTGGTCGCGCATTCTCTCGCTCATCGTAGGCGCGTTCGATCTTTTCGACATCCCGTTCGGCACCGCTCTCGGCGTCTACTGCTTCTGGGTCCTGCTGCAGGATGACACCATGCAGGTCTTCGAGTGCGGCAAGGTCCAGGTCGGTTCGGGTGCCGCTGGCGACTGTTCGGGGTAATCACATATCGCTGTCACGTTCCACCCGTCGAGGGAGGCCATAGAGCTTGCCCTCGAGAACATGAAGGAAGCCGGGCTCGTCCATCCGGACGCAGTCTTCAACGAGGACGCGCCCGACGGCCTGCGCAGAGAGGTCACGTACCGCGACCCGTACTTCTCCTGCAGGCTCGGAAGGACGTCGCTCGAGAGCGGGATCGTCGACGCTGCGCTCGACCTCCTGAAGAGGGCGGGGCACGTGCCTGTCTCCGCCGACTACGACCGGCAGGCGGTCGACCCGCACCGTGCCGAGCTCAAGGAGAAGTTCGAGGGCTCCTGGACGACCCCTTAGCCCGACCATGGAACGGCTGATGTACATGCTTACGAGCGTGAGGCATCCGGCGCACCTGCTCGAACTCGGGTGTTTCTGGGGCTACACGCTCGGGTGGTTTGCGGGGCCCTGCGTTGGTCCGAGGAGAGCGTTCACGCCTGAGCGGGTTGTCGCATCGACGTCGACGCCGACATGGTGAAGAAGGCGAGGGCCAACTTCGGGAAGCTCGAGAACGCCGAGTCAGTGGAACTCGTTGCCGAGGACGCGCGTACCGCGCTGGACCACATCGACGGACCGTTCGACTTCGTCTACATCGAGGCCAAGTACGAGAACCGGCAGATCGCCGCGGCGGAGGCCTCGGGGGAGAGCGACCCGCTCGGCCCGGTGAGCGGCCTCTACCTCATCCTCCTCAAGCAGATCTACGACCGGTTGCCCGAGGGCGCCTGGGTCATGGCCCATGACAACCTCGACTGGACCGCGCGGAAGCAGATGGCGCCCTACCTCGAGTTCGTGCGCGACAAGGCGCACTTCTCAGAGAGCATCTGCTTCGATATCGACGACTGCGGGATCGAGCTGTCCGTCAAGTAGCTCCCGGGTCCGGGCACTGCCTGAGCCCACCAGAGCCTGCGAGAGCGGCCCCTCCGGGGGCCGCTTTCCGTGTTCAACCGTCCTCCGCCCGCGCGAGTCCAAGCTAACGGTGAGAGTGTTGGACCCTGCTTTCGGGACCGGGACAGACCCCCCAAGGCTCGCGGCACCCCGAGGGATCCAACTAAGTGAAACAGGGTGGGCGCGGCGCGGGAGCCGCGTCCCCCTGGACCTCAGAAAGAACACGGGAGACAAGGAGACCGGACTCATGGTATTCGGAACGAGAATGAGAAGCCTGCGGAGGCGACTGGGTACGTTCACCTTCACGGCGTTGGCGCTGTTGCTGCTTACCTGTGTGAGCTAGGTCCACCTGCCACACTGCAGGTTGCGAGTGCGGGTGCCCGCCGGCTAGTCCTGGCGGGCGCCCGTCTACATGGAGGGGGGAGAGATGAGACGAAGTGATAAGGTGGTGACGTTGAGACGGCGTCCGGGGCTCGCGGTGCTCCTGGCGCTTCTCGTTCTTCTTGCAGTGACGCCGTGCCTCGCGCAGGTGCGGATGGTCGTCGGGCAGGATGAATCGAAGCCCGCGACGGCCGAGTTCAGGGCGGCCGCGGTCGACTCGATCAGCTGGGCGCTCAACAAGACGTACGTCTTCGAGGACGTCGCCAAGGACATGGAGAAGCTCCTGCGGCGCAAGCTCAAGAGGGGCGAGTACGACGAGTTCGAGACCATTCAGGAGTTCGCGCGTCAGCTGACCGAGGACATGCAGGAAGTGAGCAACGACCGCCACCTCGGCGTGCGTTTCATGAGCGACGAGGCCGTTGCGGAGGCCGCGGCGGGCGGTGAGGACCCGGCGGTCGCCCACCAGATGGCCTTCGAGCGTGGCAGCAAGCAGAACTTCCAGTTCAAGAAGCTCGAGATCCTCGATGGCAACGTCGGCTACATGAAGCTCGACGGCTTCAACGACACGTCGCTCTCGGGCCCGACCGCCGTGGCCGCCATGAACTTCCTGGGGTACACGGACGCTCTCATCATCGACCTCCGCGACAACGGCGGCGGCAGCCCGTCCCTCATTCAGACCCTGATGGCCTATATGCTGGATGACTCGACGCACCTGAACAGCTTCTACATCCGCGATGGCGATTCCCTGCAGCAGTTCTGGTCGGCGCCCTACGTGCCCGGCCCGAAGATGGTGGACACGGAGCTGTACGTTCTCACGAGCAGCCGCACGTTCTCCGCGGCCGAGGAGTTCACCTACAACGTGAAGAACCTCGAGCGCGGGACGATAGTCGGCGAAACGACCGGCGGCGGCGCCCATCCCGTCGCGTCGTACGTCTTCGACAACATGAACATAATGGTCCGCGTGTCGTTCGGCCGCGCCATCAACCCGATCTCCGGCACGAACTGGGAGGGCGTGGGCGTCCAGCCGGACATCGAGGTCCCCGCCGACCAGGCGCTCGACGCGGCCTACCTCGACGCGCTGACCACACTGCGTGAGCGCGACGTGAGCGAGGAGGAGGCGTTTTCGCTCGATCGGGCAATCGCGGGACTCGACGCCAGGCTCAATCCTGTAGAGGTGGACGTTGCGACGCTCGAGTCCTATGCTGGCGACTATGGGGCGCGGCACCTTCGCGTGGAGAACGGTGTTCTGCTCTACAACCGCGACGAGCGTGATCCGGTCGCCGCGACGCCGATGAGCGAGACCTTTTTCGGCTTCGAGGCCGTGCCGTACTTCCGGCTCGAGGTCGTGCTGGGTGACGACGGCGTGCCCATCAAGCTCATCGGGCGGTACGACAACGGCCACACGGACGAGAATCCGAGGGACTGACTCTGAATCCGACAGACGAGCGGGCCCGGAGGGGTCCGACCGACGACTAAGGCAAGGGGGGAAGCATGTTGGAGAGGCGACCGAACGTTCCCATCGCAGTCGGGATGGCGCTCATTCTGTTTGTAGCAGCGGCGACAGCGGCAGCGCCGCATGCCGGAATGCTGCGCTACCCGGACGTCAGCGAGACACACATCGTCTTCCGCTACGCCAACGACATCTGGACCGTGCCGAAGGGGGGAGGAGTCGCGGCGCCGCTCGCGAATCCCGTGGGCAACGAGTCGCTCCCGAGATTCAGCCCAGACGGCGAGACCATCGCCTTCATGGCGAACTACGACGGCAACTACGACATCTACACGATCCCGACGGAGGGCGGCACGCCGTTCCGAGTGACGTATCACCCGAACGGTGAGCGGCCCGTCGACTGGACACCGGACGGGGAGATCATCTTCTGGGCGTTCGGCAGAGGCGACCACGCTCAGACGGTTCAGCTGTACACGGTCCCGCCCGAGGGCGGGCTTCCCGAGAAGCTTCCGGTGCCCTACGGCTGGAACGCATCCATCAGCGACGACGGGAAGTGGCTCGCCTACAACCCGTTCGCCAGCGACTACTCCACCTGGAAGCGGTACCGCGGCGGGCGCGCGGCCGACATATGGCTCTTCAACCTGCGCGACCACTCGTCGAAGAAGATCACCGACTGGGAAGGCGCCGACACGTTCCCGATGTGGCACGGCGAAAGCCTCTACTACGTATCCGACGCGGGCCCCGCGCACCGGCTGAACGTCTGGGTCTACGACACCAAGACCGGGCGCAGCCGCCAGATCACGAAGCATCGCGACTACGACGTCAAGTGGGCGTCCGTAGGCCCGGATGCGATCGTCTACCAGTACGGCCCCGAACTCCGACTGCTCGACCTCAAGAGCGAGAGCTCGAGTGCAGTGGACGTCAGGATCCCCGGCGACCACACCACGGTCCGGCCGCAGCTCTTCGACGCGGCTGACGAAGTCCACGAGAGCGGCATCTCGGCGACCGGCAAGCGCGCGGTGGTGCAGGCGCGCGGTGACATCTGGACCATACCCGCCGAGAACGGGATGCCCAGGGCCATAGCCCGCACCGACGACGCGATCGAGCGGAATCCGACATGGAGTCCGGACGGGCAGTGGATCGCCTATCTGTCTGACGAGTCGGGCGAGTACGAGATCTACGTCGCTCAGTCCGACGGCCGCGGCGAGACGAAGAAGCTCACCAATCGCAAGGGCAGCTACATAGAGGAGCTCTTCTGGTCGCACGATTCGGAGAAGATCGCGTTCTTCGACAGCAGCGGCACTCTATACATACTCGACGTCGAGTCGAAGGACGTTACGAAGGTCTACAAGCGAGCCACCGGTGGCCGCGGTGTCTACGTCAGCTGGTCGCACGATTCTAACTGGCTTACCTTCGCGGACCGTCCGACCATGCGAGAGGCCTGCTCCGCCGTCTTCCTGTACAACCTCGAAGAGGACAAGCTCACGCAGGTGACCAGCACCATGTTCAACGACACCTGGCCTACCTTCGACCGCGCGGGCGACTTCCTCTACTACGCCAGTATGCAGGACTACACGTCGTTCACCTCAGGGGACGATTTCGACACGTGGGTCTACGACCAGACCGACCGCCTGTTGGCCGTCCCGCTGCGCGAGGACGTCGAGTGGCCTCTCGTCCCCGAGAGTGACGAGGAGGAGTGGGGGGACGAGGACGCCGAGGGCAAAGACGGGGACGATGACGCCGAGGATGAAGACGGGGACGATGACGCCGAGGATGAAGAAGACGAGGAGCCACTCGTCATCGACATAGAAGGCTTCGAGCAGCGGGCTGTGCTCCTGCCCGTCGAGCGCGGCGGCTTCTACAATCTGGCCGTGAACCACGAGGGTAAGCTGCTCTGCCTGCGCCGCTCGGACGACGGGGCGGGCACGCTCCAGCTCGTCGACATCACGGACGACGAGGAGATGGAGAAGACGGTCCTCACTGATGTGGCGGGCTTCGACCTCTCGGGTGACGGGCAGAAGGTGCTCGCCGCGAACGAGACCGGCTCGCTTGCCATCGTCGACGCCGCGGCGGACCAGAGCTGGGACGAGATGCTCTCGACGGCCGGGATGACGGCCGAGATAGACCCAAGGGTCGAGTGGATGGCGACGCTTCGCGACGCGTGGCGCATCATGCGCGACTTCTTCTACGACCCCGGCATGCACTGTGTCGACTGGGAGGGTGTGAAGAGACAATACGAGCCGATGGTTGAGGACTGCGCGTCACGCGGCGACCTGTCTTTCGTCATAGGCGAGATGATTGCCGAACTCAACGTCGGCCATGCCTACTACATGGGCGGCGACAGCACCGAGACGCCCGCGAGCGTCTCCGTCGGCATGCTCGGTTGCGACTTTGAGCTTGACCACGGTGCGTACAAGGTATCGAAAATCTACCAGGGTGGGCCGTGGGATTCAGACGCCAGGGGACCGCTGAGCCAGCCCGGCATAGACGTCGGCGAGGGCGACTACATTCTCGAGGTCAACGGTGTGCCGGTCGACGCTGACAGGGATCCGTGGGCGGCCTTCCAGGGTCTCGCCGGCATGGAGGTGACACTGACGGTCAACGAGGAGTCTTCGATCACCGACAGCGTCCGTCACGTGGTCGTCGAGCCGGTCGGGTCCGAAGGAGACCTCCGCTACCGCGCGTGGGTCGAGAAGAACCGCGCCTACGTCGCGGAGAAGTCCGGCGGCAGGGTCGGGTACGTATACGTCCCGGACACGGCCGAAGCCGGACGCAACAACATCGCACGTCAGTTCGGCGGGCAGATGCACATGGACGCCCTCATCATCGACGAGCGCTGGAACGGGGGCGGCTGGTCGCCCGAGCGCTTCGTCGAGCTGTTCGACCGCCACCTCGGTAGCTACTGGGCCGTGCGCGATGTCGACGAGGGTGAGCCGGAGCCGGGGGTGGGCCACTACGGCGCCAAGTGCATGCTCATCAACGAGTCCGCGGGTTCGGGAGGCGACTCGTTCCCGTTCTGGTTCAAGGAGAGGGGAGTGGGGCCGCTCATCGGCACGCGGACATGGGGCGGTTTGGTCGGGCTGTCCGGCAACCCGTCTCTGGCGGACGGCGGCTACATGAGCGTACCGCGCTTCGCGTTCTATAACAAAGACGGGACGTGGGGCATCGAGGGACACGGCGTCGATCCGGACATCGAGGTGGTCGACGACCCGGCTCTCATGGTCGACGGGGGAGACCCCCAGCTCGACAAGGCCATCGAGGTCATGCTCGACGAGGTTGCAAGGAACCCGTACGTTCGGGTGCCGAAGCCTGAGTATCCGAATC
>JBDRTQ010000061.1:0-14284 GCA_043823885.1 Candidatus Eiseniibacteriota bacterium
GTGACGATGACGATGGTGTAGCTCTCCTTGAGTTCCATGAAACGCTGCTCGATGCGCTGGCTCGACGCGGGGTCGAGCGCTGAGCTGGGCTCGTCGGCGAGTATGGTGGCCGGCTCGACGGCGAGTCCTCGCGCCAGACACAGCCGCTGCTGCTGTCCTATCGAGAGTTTCGACGCGGGCGTATGAAGCCTGTCCTTGACCTCTCCCCAGAGGCTTGATTCCTGAAGGTGCCTCTGGACGATACCGTCGAGCGTTCGCCGGTCCCGCACGCCGTGAACGCGGGGGCCGTACGCGACGTTGTCGTAGATCGACATCGGAAGAGGGTGCGGGCGCTGAGACAGCAGTCCCATCTTCTTCCTGATGTGCGTGACCTCTGTTCTCGGATCGTAGACGTTCTCGCCGTCGACGATCACCTGCCCCTCTACGCGAACGTCCTCATCGAAATCGAGAAGCCGGTTGAAACTGCGAAGCAGCGTCGACTTCCCGCACCCGGACGGACCTATGATCGCGGTAATCTGCTTTTCGGGGATGTCCACGGTGATGTCCTTGAGGGCGTGCATACCTCCGTACCAAACATTCAGATCCCTGACGCATATCTGTGTGTCGCAGCTCATGGTGTGCCTCCCTAGCGGATGACGTTACGCGACTGGCGTCGGGCCAGCAGCCTGGCCGTCATGCTGATGATGAGTATGAGAACTGTAAGGATGAGAGCCGACGCGTAGGCGCGATCCTGGACCTCAGGGACCGGCGTCCCCAGCTGGAAGAAGATGGCGAGGGGCAGAGTCGCCACCGGCCTGAAGAGGGACGTGGGCAGGCTGTCGGTGAAACCTGCTGTGAAGATGACGGACGCCGCGTCGCCTATGCCGCGGCCGAATGCGATGAGCATCGCGGTCATGATGCCGGGCAGGGCCTGACGGAGGAGTACCTTGGTAGCCGCCTCCAGCCTGGTCGTGCCCAGCGCGTATGACGCGTCGAGAAGCGAGCGGGGCACCATCCTCGCAACCTCGTCCATCGCCCTGCACATGATGGGCAGGACGAGCAGCGCCACGGCAATGATGCCGGCGAGCAGCGATGCCCGGAGTCCGAGAAGGATCATGAGCGTGAACCCGAACGCGCCGTAGACTATGGACGGGACTCCCCACAGCACGCCGAACGAGAACCGCGTGAACTCCGCCAGGCGGCTGCCTCGCCGCGCGTAGACGTTGAGGTAGATGACGATCGGCACGGCCACCAGAGCCGCCAGGAACGTCGCTCCGCCCGCCAGGCAGAGCGAACCCAGGATCGCATTGAGGACGCCGCCCTCCTTACCGAGGTAGAACCCTCCCTTGGGAGTCTGGGTGACCATGGCGAGGTCGAGCGCCGGGAACCCTTTGGCAACGACGGTCGCCACTACCAGGACCACCGTCCCGAGAATCAGAGCGGTCGAGACCACCATCAGGCCCTTCATGACGCTCTCTTCCACCTTGCGGAGGTCCGCCCTCATACCGTCCTCCTCTCGATCCTGACCAGCACTGCGCGCGAGGCGATGTTGAAGAAGAGCACGACCAGGAGCAGCACCAGGCAGGCCAGCAGCAGCGCCGAGTCGTAGAGCGGCACCGACATCATCTCGCCGTAGTTGTTCGCGACCAGCGCCGGGAGCGGGTAGCCGGGGTCAAGAACCGACTTCGGGACAATGGGAACGTTGCCGACCACCATGAGCACGGCCATCGTTTCTCCGAACGCCCGCGACAGCCCAAGGACGACCGCGGCGAAGACCCCCGGGAGGGCGCGCCGCATGACCACGTTCTTGACCGTCTGCCACCTGGTAGCGCCGACCGCGAGGGAGGCGTCCCGGATCTCCACTGGAACCGAGCCGAGCACCTCCAGCATCACGTGTACCATCACCGGGATTATCATCACGGCGAGCACGATCCCGCCGGCCAGGATGCTGTAGCCGGTCGAGAAACTGCCGAAGGCGGGCGCGATCCTGTCCTTGATGAACGGTACGATCACCAGCATTCCCCATACGCCGTACACCACGGACGGGATTCCCGCCAGCACGTCCACGAACGGCCTTGCCACGGCGCGGACCGAACGACTGGCGTACTCCGACAGGTGGACGGCCGCGAGGACGGAGAGGGGAACGGCTATGAGGACGGCGACCCCGGTGACCCAGAGCGTGCCGGCGATGAAGGGCAGGAACCCGAACTCTCCGGCCATGGGGCGCCAGACCGAGGAAGTGAGCAGCTCGACGACAGTGTGTTCTGCGAGGATCGGCCTGGCCCTGAGGAAGAGCCCGGCGATCATCACGAAGACGATCAAGCCGGAGAGGACCGTCAGCCACAGCATGCACCTGCCTGCCATTCGGTCCAGGAGGAATCTCATCCGCGGCGCGAAGCGTCCGCGATCGCTGTCGAACCTGCTCTGTCGCCTCGACGACCTCTTCATCACTCGCTCCCGAGCTTCGCCCACTGCTCCTTCAGCTTCTCCTCCGGAAGCGTCACGTAGCCCGCTTCATGGATGTACCTCTGCCCGTCGGCCAGCACCCAGCGGAGAAACTCGATGACGAGGTCACTGCCCGGCCTGCCACCTGAGACAAGGTGCAGGTCGCGCGCCGGCGGCGACGGGTAGAGACCGACGGCGATCGCCGCCACAACTTCGTCCCTGGTCGAGTAGAAGTCCTCCCCTTCACCTATCGCTCCGTCGCCGTCTGTGTCGATGGGCAGAACCGACAGGCCGGCGACCGGCAGACCCGTCGTGGTGTCATACACGTAGTTGATGTTGTTGTAGCCGATGCCCAGAGCGTCGCGCCTCACGGCATCCGCCAGCCCCGGGTCGCCGTAGACGCCCACTCCGTGCAGGTCTTCCTGCTCCCCGCCGAGATAGCTCGCCCATGTCTTTGCGGCGCCGCACGCGTCAGAGCGGGTGTACACACGCACGGGCTGTCGGAAATCCCCGCCTTCCAGCTCGCCCCACGTGCCCGGCGCGTCCCCCAGCCACAGTGCAGACAGCTCCTCTCTCGTGGCGCCTGATTTCAGCAGTCTGTCGATGATCGGGTTCAGCGAACTGACGACCGGCACGACCGCGTCTCTCGTGACCGATACCCACCAGGCACCCCGCTCGATCTCGGCTGGGTATACGTCGCGCGACACCATGCCCAGATCGACCGCTCCGGCCAGGGCGTCGGCCATGCCCTTGCCCGCCCCACCCGCGCCGATGTCGATGTGAACGTTCGGGTGGATCTTCGTGAACTCCTCGGCCCAGCGGATGGCCATCGGGTAGAGAGCCCATGCCCCCGACAGAGTTATCGTGCCGGCAAGTTCGCTCGGCTGGGACTCCGCGGCCGGGCACGCCACCGCGCCGGCGAGAAGCAGACAGATCGACAGCACCAAAGCGAGCGCCTTCATTTCGAACTCCTTCCCTGAACCTTCATGCGGTAGCTCAGCGACGCGCCGAGACCGTGAAAGCCGGTCCAGCCGTCCGTCGTCTTCGAGCTCTCGAACACGTGAAAAACACCCAACGAGGCCCCGTTCCCCAGTCGCATCTCAACTCCTGAGGTCAGGCGGTTCTTGCTCAGTTCCACATCCTCCAGATCGACGAACACCTCATCGTCCACGGACGCCGAGAGACCGATGTCGCCGATCGGGTGGCTCAACCTGAACCTGTTCCTGTATCGAAGAGCCCGGTCTCCGTCACGGAACCGCACCTCGAGCCTGTTCCGGTCCTGAACACCCAATCCTGACAGTCGAAAGCGCAGCTCTGCGTCGGCGTAGGGGCGGTGCTCCGTGCTCCACCCCGAGCCGCCTCTCTTATCTACCCGAGAGTAGTGAACTCCGATCTGGAGATGCTCACCCAGCGACCGCTCGATGCCCCCGGCCAGCGATGCGTAATAGCCATCGGCCACCCCTCCCTCCGACCGGTTCTCCAGCCCGAGCCTGAACGTCGAACCCGCCACTCCGACGCTCACTCCCGCGCGCCCCCAGTACTGTCCCTCCGAAGCACTTGCGGTCACTGCGGCGGTCAGCATAAGAAGCGCTGCCATCACGGAGACCCGGCAGCGGTTGCCACCGCAGACGCGAGGCAAGCTACTCACTGACATTGGACTCTTCTCCTTTCTGTATTCACTGTTAAGCCTATAGGCTTAGTAGAGTATGCTCGAAAAAGAGATAACGCTTCCGCCGGCTACACCTTTCGCCTGGCTCCCCGTCGTCCCTTGCCCGTATGAGAACACGCGTCTTTCAGTGTTACTCCCTCCATCACACCCGAGATGGCGTCGCGGACCTCGCGCATCACGCCGTACAACCCGCACGACCGCTCGTCGGGACAGCGGACATGCGCGTGTTTGCTCACACAGCTCAGCGGCGCCAGCGGTCCGTCGATCGTGCGCACGATCTCGGCGAAAGTCACTCTCTCGGGCGGCCGCAGCATCAGGTACCCCCCACCAGCGCCTCTCCTGCTCTGAACCAATCCTGCCTTCTTCAGGTCGAGAAGGATCTGCTCCAGGAACTTCCTCGGGATCCGCTCGCGCGCCGCTATGTCCTGGATGCGCACGGGACCCTCTCCGTAGTCCTGCGCCAGGACGATCATCGCTCGCAGCGCGTATTCGCCTTTCCTCGAGAGCCTCATTGAGCCGGTGCTCCTTCGCAGCCCCTTCTGCCTTGTCTCTATCCGTCAGGTAGAGAATATCACAGTCAGATGCACTCTGTCAACACTCTTATTGGAGTGCATATAGGGTACCAATTGCTGACGCCTGCCGGATGGAAGCCTCGCGGGCGCTGTGGCACGACTTCTGCAAGACACGTTCAACAAACTGCACCGCGTGGGCGAAATTGCCTCTCATATGCCTCGAGAGGTAGCTCCGCCCCCGAAGCTCAGGGTGGGAGGCTCACAACATGAGGCCCGTTCCACAGCTAATCGTGCCTTTTGCTGCACTCCTCGTCTTTGCGTGCACCGGCGCCCTGGCCGACGGAAGCGATGGGACCATAGAGCTTCTGGAAGGCGGGAGCCTGTCGTCCGGATTCCACATGTCGCTGGGTTTCCTCTACGGAGCCGGCAGCAGGCCGGACGGCCTCGGAACACCCGTGAGCACCGTGAGGGGCGGGGTTGCGTCGGTGAGTGGGAATCCCGCGGGGCTCGCCCACATCACGGGCGACGCGCTCGTGCTCGACATCCTCCCCCCGTTCGGGATCATGGCCTCTGACTTCCTCGATTTCGACGGCATAGCAGCCGACGCTCTCGACGATGCGATCGACGATTACTCCGCCCCGGGCATGGAGCCCGTCTACCCGACGTTCGCGACGGAGATGGGACAGAATGGCGGCGTCATTTCGGGAGCGGTCGGGATCAGGTTCGGCCGTGTCGTCGTGGCCGCATCCGTTGAAGAACCCGTGTCCGTATCGCTCGAGATGACGGACACCGGACTCGAGGCGTTCGGCCACACGACCAAGGACGAGGGCGACGGCCTCATTGACGTACAGGTACGGTGCATGGCGGACGCGGCTGCGGATCTCGCGTTCAAGGTGAGCCGCACGACACTCGCGGCGGCGTCCGATGTCTCCCCGAACGTGGCGCTTGGTCTGTCGGCCAGTCGCTATCACGCGAGGGCCGAGCTCTCAGGCAGCGTCAGAGGAGACGGGATCGTCAGCTACGGCGGCCAGGAGTACGCGTTCAATGACCCGAGCGACCCGTGGGACAACGAGTTGGGAATGACGGCTCGCGGCGCCTACGAAGGCGACGCATTTGGCTGGAGCCTGGGAGCGTCATGGAAGCCGATCGGTCTTCTGACCATCGATGCATCCTACGCCAGCATGCCGCCGCTCACACTCGACGGCTCCCTGACGACGATCTCGAACATCATGCCCGGCATTGCCGACGGCGAGTTCCACCTCGATCAGATACTGGATTCCCAGCCCACGCTGACTGAACGCACGGAGACGGTGGAGAACGACCCGGTGACGCTCCTGCTCCCTTCGTACGCGGGGGTGGCCGTGTCGATGCACGCGCCGTTCGTCCTCGCGACTCTCGAGTACCGCAGGTACACGGGCGCGTTCGGCTTCGAGTACCAGGATACGTCCGAGGGCATAGACGTCACTGACGGCCTCGGACTCGAGCTCGACTTCGGCGGCTTCCGCATCGGCGGCGGCTTCATCCGTGGGGCGCTCATGGGCGAGTCTATCGAAGGAGGATCGGCGGGCGACGACATCCTCATTCCGATGGCCAACGTGGGCCTCGGAATCGACATCGGCCAGAACATGAGATTGGACACGATGCTGCTTGCCGTGCCGCTCCAGGTCCTGCGTCTCTCGCTCGGCTACGAATTCTAGAACGCTCGGCCACACAGCCGGCCGCTCCGCGGTGCAGCGGCCGGCGACGCGAAACGAGGGGAAGAGTCAATGAGGTACAGCAAACGACGCTCTGTCCCGAGCGTGCCCGCGACGAATCGGAGCACGCTCACGACCATCGCCGCGATGGCCCTGGCGGTGGCATTCGTCGCCCCGGCCTCGGCGGACATCACGTTGGTCTCGACTCCAGATGGTCTCGTGCAGATGAGTGAACAGGTGACCATCTCGTGGGCCGAGACGGTCTACTGCAACATGAGATACGGGCGGGTTCCCGGCACATACACCGATGAGACGACATCCGAGGGCTGGGACTCGCTCGTATTCACCCCCGACTCCCAGGGAATGTCCCACGGGGTCTATTACTGCGTCGTCAGCGAGGTCGGGGGCGGTGAGACGTCGTGCGAGTTCGTCCTGATAGTCGACTCGCCGACCTTCCCCTCTCCCACCGCTCCGGCCAACGGCTCGACGGTCTTCGCGACGTCCACGACGTTCCAGTGGGACGCGGTCGACGGCGTGCCGTACTACCATCTGCTACTGTCGGACCACGAGGTCAACGTCCAGGAGGAGGAAGGAGAACTGCTCGTCAGCGGCGCCAACATCATCTGGCAGGCCATCACGAGCGGAACGTCGATCCAGTACGGGTCCCCGGACCCGTCGGGCTACTTCGCCCCGTCCAACGGCACGAGTCCTCCGCTCATGAGCGACTTCAGCTACCACTGGCTGATCTTCAACAACTTCGGCAACAACCCGCTTCTGACATCGACCGCGGGAGCCGGGCTCTCGGCGTTCGTCGTCGACGTTGCGGTAGCAATGGATCCCCCTGACCTTCTGTTCCCGCCCGACAGCCTGCTCGTCGTCGACGAGTATCTGGACTTCAGCTGGACCCCGGTTGACGGTGCGGCCGGTTACCACGTCTACATCTACGAGAAGCGCGTCTGGTCGCAGACTGACGCGAGCTTCCCTGTCTGGGACGGCTCCGCCCCCACCGCGTCGGCGCAGGTCCATGTGGGCAGCTTCCTCGTCACGGGCGACTATCAGTGGAGGGTGGTCGCGCTCGACGCTTCCGGACGCGGCGTCGCATCGGAGACCAGAAGCTTCGACTACGCGACAGAGACAGGAACCGCCCGAATCCGAACGAAGAGGGACGGCGGCGCATCACTTCCCAACGTGCTGATCGACATCGAGTTCCTCGCGGGCGGCGTCAACGTGCTGCCGGCGGTGACTGACGGAGCAGGCGCACGCGACGTTGTGCTCGTTCCCGGCGAGTACGCGTTCCACGCGTCGAAGCCGGACTATGTCGATACCACGGCCACCGCGGTCATAGCCGCGGACGAGAACCCATACGTGATCATCACCATGAGCAGGGCGCCGGCCAGAGTGCGTGGGGTTGTCGAGGACGAAGAGGGAGAGCCGGTGTTCAACGCCGACGTCACGGCGACGTCAGGCACCGAGGTCATCGGGACGAAGAGCGATGCCGCGGGCAATTTCGTTATCCAGGCGAGCACGGGTCTGTGGGAGGTCCGCGCTGAGAAGCCCGGATACGCTCCTTCGGAGCCGACCGGCGTCGAGCTTCACGCCGATGACTACCTCGAACTGGCCGGCGCGCTCGTTCTCACGGGCACCCCAGGCACGGCCTCGGGCAACGTCACGAACGAATCAGGTGGCCCGATAGTCGGGGTCACCATTCTCGCGCAGAGTTCTTTCGGCACCTCGTCCGCCTTCACCAACGCGAGCGGCCACTTCTCCATCGAGCTGGCTCCCGGTGAGTGGACGCTCTTCGCGGAGAAGAGCGGATTCATCCCCAGCGACGGGAGGGGGATCGTCGTCGGCCCGGGCGAGAACACGGAGGTCGAACCACCCATCGTCCTGACGCCAGGCGGCTCGGCCGTAGTGGGCAGGGTGACGGACGGACGGGTCGGCTACTCCGGCGCGCGCGTCGTGGCGGTTCCTCCGGTCGGCCACGCTGTCGAGACGGTATCCAACTCGTACGGTGAGTTCGTCCTGCTGCTCCCGCGGAGCACGTTCGAGTTGACCGCGGAGTGCGACGGCCTGGCGCCGTCCGCTCCTCATCAGGTGATCGTTGAGTCCGGCGAGTCCTACATGGGCATCGAGCTCATGGTCGCGCCCGCCAGCTGCACGTTGTCAGGAACGGTGGCGGACGGAACCGACCCGGTCGCAGGCGCTCTCGTCACGAACGGCGAGACGACCGCGACGACGTCGGCCTGGGGCGAGTTCGCGCTCCACGTAAGCGAGGGTCTCCACGAGCTCACGGCCTCCAGGGAGGGCTTCCTGTCAGGAGCGCCGCTCCTGGTGGCCGCCCATCCGACGGTTCCCGTGGAGGGGCTCGAACTCGAGATCACCGGTGGCGCGTCGTCGATCTCCGGCCGCGCGCTGTGCGGAGGCGAGACCGTCGCCGGCGCCGTCGTGGCGGCCAGTTCCGGCGCGGCGGAGGTTGCCGTCGTGTCGGGTGAGGACGGCGGCTACCTGCTCCACGTCGAGGCCGGCGCGTGGATCGTCACGGCCAGGAAGGATGGCCTCGTGCCGTCTTCCTCCGAGCTAGTGACGGTTGCCGCGGGACAGTCGGCGTCCGGGGTCGATCCGGAGCTGACGGACGAGAGCGCGACCCTGGAAGGCTGGGTGACGGACTCGCGCGACGTCCTGCGCAGAGCCCTTGTGCTGCTCTACCGCAACGGCGATGAGAGGCCCGCCTACCGCACGTCTTCCGACTCTGACGGACGCTACCGCGTACGCGTCTCGCCTGGCGCCGCCTACACGGCGATCTTCGGGGCGCCCGGACACGGCCGCGTCGAGGAAGCGATTGCTGCGTTGGCCGTCGGAGAAGAAAGAGTTGTCAGTATACAGCTTCCGGTCCGCGCGTCCGCGATCGCGGGCGCCGTTACGGGGGCGGCCGGGCTGCCGCTAGTCGGCGCGCTCGTCGCGATAGCGGCGGGAGGCGGAGTCGAGGCCGTGACGAACGCCTACGGGGACTACAAGCTTGACGTCGATGCCGGCCTGCACGACGTATCCGTCAGCCATCCCGGCTACGAGCCGGCGCTCTTCGCCGACGTCCATGCCGTCGCCGGCACCACCGCGGAGCTCGATTGTGAACTCAGTGATGTCTTCGCGTCGCTGCAGGGAACGGTCGTCGATTCGGCCACGAGCGAGCCCGTCGCGGGGGTCCTGGTAACCGCCATGTGGGGCGGAGGACTGTCCGATGTCACGGGGTCCGGCGGTGACTACGAACTTCCGTCGGTCGTGCCCGGAGAGATCGTGGTCGTCGCGACGAAGCGCGGCTTCGCTGACAAAGAGAAAGACCTGACGTTGACGGAGCACGAGAGCAGAGACCACGACGTCGACGTGGTCCGGCTCACGGGTTCGATCTCCGGTCAGGTGACCGAGTCAAGCACGGGGCTGCCCGTCGCGGGTGTCTCCGTAAGAGCCAGGCTGGGTAACTGGGTCGCGTCCGCAGGAATGACGGGCTTCGACGGCAGGTACGTGCTCGCGGGGCTCTACACGAGGACGACGTACGACGTCCACGCCCTGAGGGCCGGCTACTCGGCCGACTCGGAGAATCCGCGCACGGACGTAGCACCCGGTGCCGCGAACATTGACTTCGCGCTGAGCGAGTGCGCCGGCATCATCGCGGGCCACGTCCTCGACGGTGGGGACGGTGAACCGCTGTCGGGAGCGTCCGTCACAGCGGACAACGGACTCGGGCACTTCGGAACGGCGGCGACCGGAGTGGACGGGTCGTTCGCCATCGACGCGCTCGCCGATATAGGCAACTACGACGTGACGGTCTCGCTCTACGGGTATCACGACGCGGTCACTCACGACGTGGCGCCCGGCGGCGAATCGCTCACCCTGGAGATGCCCAGGAACTTCGCCAGGCTCGTCGGCACGCTGACGCCGCAGGGTGAGGGCGTCGAACTTGGTGAGACGCAGGTAGTGGCCACGAACATCGCACTCGCCGGCCACTCCCGGACGGCCGTTCCCGACGTTTCGGGCGAGTACGAGATCATCGAACTGAAGCCCGGGAGCTACGTGCTGTCCGTATCGGGTGGAGCACACGTGTGCGTTCCCGCCCAGGCGAGTCTTGTCGTTGGAGAGGGCGAGTCCGTCTCGGGCGTCGACTTCACGGTGGAGCGGGCGGTCATAGGGAGGATCGACGTTGAGGGACCGGGCGAGGTTGAGGCAGGCCGCTCGGCCTTCTTCTCCGGCAGCGTCTTCGCGCAGGACGAGCGGCTCGTGGACGCGGACCTGGAGTGGTGGATCTCCCCCCGGTGTGCCGGCTCGGTGGCAAGGGCCACCGGAGAGGTGTCCATCGCCGCCGGCTACATCGGGGAAGCGACCGTCTCAGCGCGAGAGCCGGGCTCCGGCATGACCGGGCACACCGCAGCCGACATCTACGTCGTCGCGACGCCCGCCGGGGGCGCCAGCTCGGCTGATTCGCTGGGGATGACGCTGGACATCGGACCGGGCGCGGTCGGCGAGACCAAGTCCATATTCCTGACCCACGAACTCTTGCCGGATGTCATGCGCAACTACAGAAGTCAGGTCGTAGAAGATCATGCCTATCATCTCAAGCCCTGCGGCATGCTGTTCGAGGAGTCTCACCTGCCCACGCTCACGGTTCCGGACCGAAGCGCAGGCGGGTATCTGCTCCTGTGGGACCACGCGCTGCTGGCTTGGAGCGAGGTCGGAGGCGAGCGAACGGGCGACGCGCTTGAATCGGAGATAGCGTCGCTGGGCAGGTTCGCCGTCGGCACACCCACGGGTCCGCTCGGAGTGTCAGATGTTGGCGCCGATCCCAATCCGGTCGCGCCGGACAACGGCCCGGTGGTCATCTCGTACGAACTCAGCTCCGACGATGCGCGGATGCCCTTCGTCACCGTCAGGATCTACAACATGACGGGCCAGTTCGTGCGCGAGGTCGTATCCAACGAGCCCCAGGGCAAGGGCCGAGCGTCCGTCGAGTGGGACGGGCTGACCGACTCCTCGCAGGCCGCGCGAAACGGCCGCTACGTCGTGGAGGTCAGTGCGGAGGATTCGTCCGGAACTGAGACGGCCCTCGGGACCGTGGTGCTCGTCAAGTAGCGTTGAAACCGTGACGTGGCGCCTCGCCCGTGCACCGCGCGACGCGACCACCGATGCAACTACCGATGAGAGCGGAGGTATCATGAAAGCAAGAACCCTGACTGTCGAGTGGCGCGGGCTGTTCGCCGCGACAGTCACCCTGGCCGCGCTGGCCGCGCTGTCGCTCGCTCCCGGCACGGCAAGCGGCGAGGAGTTGTCCGGCATACCCGGCGCCTTTGCGGACGTCGGGATCGGAGCAGGCGCGATGGGAATGGGTGGAGCGGTAGTGGCATCCGTGGAGGGCGCTTCGGCACTCTTCTGGAACCCGGCCGGACTGGGACTGACGGAGAATCCCAGGGAACTCATGATCGCCTACTGCGACCAGATGGGACTCGTCCCCTACTCGGCGGGTTCTGCGCTCTATCGGCTGGGCGATTACACGCTGGGAGCAGGGTTGCTCTACTCCGGGGACGACGCCCTGTCGGAGACGTCGGCGCTGATAGGCGCCGCCAGGGAATTCGGGGCGCCTCCCTGGGCGCCGGGCCGCGCTACGGGCGTCGGCGCGACGCTTCGAACCCGCTGGGCCTCCTATGGGAGCAATGAGAGCGTCGGAGAGCAGGTGACCGGCGGCGCGCTGGGTCTCGGACTCGACATCGGTGCGCTGATCCCCCTGACCGAGTCGACAACGCTGGGTCTGTCCGGGCGCGACATCGTCAGCCTGCTCAACTGGGACTCATCCGCAGCGGGCTCGTACGGAGAGAACGTGCCCACCGCTCTGTCGGCCGGCATCGCCATGAGGCCTCACGACCATGTCCTCCTGGAGGTCGACCTCGAGAAGGCTCTTCACGCCGACGTGAGGGACGTTCTGAGGGCCGGGGCGGAGGTGACCGTCTTCGGTGTGGCAACACTGAGGGGCGGCTACATCACGATGCTGCCCGAGGGCGATACCGAGGAATACTCGGTAGGAGGTGGGGCGAGCTTCCCCGCCGGAGCAACTGTGATGACCCTTGACGTTGCGTATCTGTTCGGGCACCTCGACGACACGCTCAGGTTCTCGCTCGGAGTGGCGCTGTAGGGAAGGCTCTGCGGACGGCGCCGGACAACAACCGAAGAGGCCGGGGCGGAGTACTGCCCCGGCCTCACTATGTGTGCCCCCTCCGAACGCGAGGGCCGTCAGGAAACCCGAACGTCTACCAGCGTATCGCGCCGGGCCTCACTTTGATCCAGAGCGCCTTGTTCCTGCCCTTGCCTGTGAACACGGCGTTGTGCTCACACTTGGCGGAGTAGTGCAGGCAGTCTCCCGGCTCGATGATGAACTCGTCATCGTCGACGGTCACGCGGGCCTGACCCGTAACCATCACGATAGCCTCTTCCCCCTCGTGCGAATGGGCCAGGAACGACCCGCCCTCGTTCTCGTCCACCAGAACCAGCTTGACTCGTCCCGCGGGGATCCCGCTGGTCAGTGCCCTGGCGGTAATGAAGGCGTCGCCGCTGCCGGCGAGAAACACGGTCTCTCTGTCTTCCTTCTTCACGACCGAGACGCGCGGCAGAGGCTTGTCCTCCACGAAGAACGCAGTGTCCTTGCCGAGAGCGGCCGATATCTTCCGGAGCGCTCCCACCGTAGGCGACGTCTTCCCCCGCTCGATCTCCGAGATGTGCGTGGGTGACATCCCGGAAGACTGCGCAACGTCCTTCAGGGTCATTCCCCTCTTCTTCCGGACTTCCTTCAGACGCTTCCCGACTTCCTCTGTGGTTGGCATGTGTGTCCCCTTCAGAATACGGCAAGACGCTCGGGTCCTGCCCCTGGTTGCCCCTTGGTGCGTGTAGAATCTCCATCAAATCGTAACACGATCGTTACGCCGGGTCAAGCCGGAATACCGTTGCGCGGGTGACCGAGTTGACACCGGGAGACGGCGGTGCTAGAGTGTCGCCCGATCGGCACTGTTGGCCCACAACGGAGCCCTTTCTGAGGGATTCCGGGGCTCACCACTCTCCGAGGAGGGAACCTTGAAATTGCGCGGGTTCATGATCGTCGCGGCTCTTGCTCTCTGCGTACTTCCGCGCCAGGCGGCCGCGCAGCAGAGCTACGGGGACGGATTCGGCATCGGGGGCGTCTTTCTCCCCAGCGGGTCCGCGGTCCTGCTGGGAACCACGCGGATCGGAGACTCCCTTGGCCTGGAGTTCGCCATCGAACTGAGGGTGTCCGACGACGGCAACGACTCCAGGACGAATCTCGGGGCCGGCATCGGCCTCAAGAAGTACCTGACGGACCGCAAGCAGTTCCAGCCGTTCTACGGCGGCAGGTTCGGGTTCCTTCATACCTCGAGGGACGACGGGCACGTCGACGCGGACGACACGAGGTTCGGAGTGACGGCCGTGCTCGGAGGCGAGTACTTCATCACCCGGAAGCTCAGCCTCGAGGGCGAGATCGGCTTCGACCTGTACTTCGGCTCAATCGAACTCGGGACGAGCACGAGACTCGCCGCTCTCTTCTATCTCTAGGGAGGACGCTTGCGGCCGATCCTGGTGATGTTGGCGCTGCTGCTGGCCCTTGGCCTGACAGGGTGCGCGCGCGAGGAGAGCCCCACGCCTGAGGAGGGCTCCGCGGACGCTCTGTCTCCCGTCAGGTTCTGCCGCGAGTATGTCACTGTTGAACCGTCCCAGGGCTCGACGCGTGTGAGCGCTCTCTATTACTTCCGCAACGATTCGGACCGACCGGTGAAGCAGGGGATCCGATACCCCTTCCCCGTCGATCGGTTCCACCTGTATCCGAGGGTCGTCCGTGTCTGGGAGAAGAACGGGGACGACCTGAGACCGATGGGATTCGTTCACCGCGACCGCTACGTGCTGTGGACCATGGAGCTCGAAGCGCGCGAAGAGAAGGTGGT